>JASJFV010000216.1:0-3843 GCA_033791885.1 Gammaproteobacteria bacterium
CACTATCGCCAGGGCGCTGTCACAGGAGCCGGATGTGTTGATGCTGGACGAATTCTCCATTGCAGTGGATCCAGTGACGACCATGCGTATAGAAGATGTCCTGAAAGAATTGAAACACGAAATGACTATTATTCTCGTGACCAACCTGGTCCAGCAGGCCAGGCGCCTGGCTGATCGCACGGCCTTCTTCCTCGACGGAAGGTGTGTCGAAATCGGTGAAACGGAGGAACTGTTTACCGGCAATGTGAAGGACCAGAAAACACTGGACTACATTGAAGGTAAATTTGGCTGAGTCATAGAGGGCCACTTTGGCTGTTCACATGCCGGTTTCGAGTAATGATTTTATATAATTGGCAATCAGGCATGTTTGCATGGCCATAATGAATGAACTATTTAACAGTAATGTATCAAACACAGCTTATTGGAATAATTTATGAATACTGCCGCTGATAAAGTGATGAATAACTCTGCAACTGAGTATGCAATCAAAACGAATAAGCTCAATCTCTGGTATGGAACTTTCCAGGCACTGTTTGATGTCGATCTTAATATACGCAACGGAATGATTACTTCACTAATCGGCCCATCAGGCTGTGGCAAGTCGACCTTTTTACGTAGTATCAATCGCATTAATGAACGCTTTGGCTATGTCCGTATCAATGGCACCATAGATGTGATGGACAAGAATATTTATGATGAAGATGTTGAGCTGATACAGGTGCGCAAGCAGGTCGGTATGGTGTTTCAGCGTCCAAATCCTCTGCCTATATCCATTAGAGACAACGTTCTCTTTGGGCACAGACTTCATTCAAAAGACCGCAACAACTCTCGGGCAGATCAGGATGAAATTGTTGAATCCTCATTAAAGCAGGTACTTCTGTGGGATAAGGTCAAAGACAGTCTTGATAGAAAAGGAACAGAATTGTCTCTGGAAGAGCAACAAAAACTCTGTATCGCCCGACTGCTGCCGGTAAAGCCAAGCGTGCTGCTGATGGATGAGCCCTGTTCTGCGCTTGACCCGAAGGGCACGGATGCAGTGGAAGAGCTGATCTGGGAATTACGTGGCAAATACACTATTCTTATTGTGACTCACAACATGGCCCAGGCCAGGCGTGCCAGTGAGGAATGCATTTTCATGTTGATGGGCAAGGTGGTTGAGCACCAGCTTACGCAGGACCTATTTGTTACCCCTGATAAAAAAGAAACTGCCGATTATATCGAAGGGCGCTACGGATAAAGACAGCGCTGCAAGGATGCTTTATCTTCTGCTTGCACCAGTGCAGATTTATCCGCGAATCAGGTGATTAGCAGATGCCGGCGTCAGTATCGCTAATCAATGCTTTGCTGTAGCCGCAGAGCCTCAGTACGGAAACTGCCGAACCAGTAGCTGTAATAATTCCCCAGATAGTCAAGACGACTGTGCTGATCGCCAGCTACTGCTATGACATCTCAGCAAAGTGTACTGGCAGGCCATTCAGTGTGTATCCCGCACCCGTCAGCCATGTGCCGGCAAATAGAACTAGAATAAAATTCCACAATAAACCAGTCAGCTTGTGATACTGTTCGGATATTACACGAGCGGGTACATTATGTTGGGTCAGCATGCTGAAACTCCTTGATATACATTACAATGTATATACAAAAATATTCGTGTAAATGAATAATTTACAAGGTGTATACATTTGCTATAATCCGCTTTCCGTTACTACACTAAATACAATAAATTGCTATGTCTAAATCGAATCTGCTTAATATCCGTATCGATCCTGATTTGAAGAAAAAGGCAAAGCACCTTGCCAAATCAGATGGACGTTCATTATCAAACTGGGTGACACATTTAATAAATAAGGCTGTATCATCGGCTGAAAAAAAGGGTTAGTTTGTAAGGAAATGCTTCAGATCACGCCTGCTCAGGCGAAGTTGATGATGAGTATTCTGTGAGCCGCAGCATCTTAATTTCCAAAAATGGTTGCGAGACACGATGCAACCTCTGCACTCCGCCTGGTGACCGTGGTCAATTGCGCCTGACATCATCCAGTAACTTTCCTGCCTGCTAAAGAATTTTTGAAGACAAATAAAACATGATTGACGAGGGATGATGAAGTTTAATTCTGCCCTGCTTTCATTTGTTATACTGTTTCGTATTAGCGGTTAACCTTTTATAAGGATATTGCAGCAGCAGAAGTTATGAACGAAATTGCATACCTGATTATTTTGCTTATTCTTTCCGGGCTTTTTTCCGGTTCAGAAACTGCACTTATTGCGCTTTCGCTGGGGCGTGCGGAAGGCCTTGCCAAGGAAGGGCGCAATGGCGCCCAGGCTCTTCTGCGCTTGAAGAAAGAACCTACGCGGATGCTCATCACCATTCTTATCGGCAATAACCTGGTGAATATCGCCGCGGCATCGCTGGCCACCGTTGTTGCAACTCGCTGGTTTGGTGCGCTGGGACCGGGTATTGCTGTCGGAGTGCTTACTGTACTGATACTGATTTTTGGTGAGATTACACCGAAGAGTCTGGCCACCCGATACGCAGAAAGGATCTCCCTGTTTGTTGCCGGTCCGTTGCTATTTTTGATGAACCTGATGTTCCCGCTGATCTGGATTTTTCAGCGTTTTACTGACTGGATTCATCGGCTTTCTGGGTCGTCCAGTGATCCTGTGGTGACAGAGCTGGAGCTCATCAGTATGGCCGGGCACGGTGCACTGGAAGGATCAATTAATCATGAAGAAAGGGAATTGATTGAGCGGATATTTTCATTTAACGATTTGACCGTGCGCGATGTTATGACCCCGCATGACCAGATCTTCATGCTGGACGGCGCGCTGACTGTTGCCGACGCATTGACAGAAGTAATGAGTGAATCCTATTCACGCATACTCATATACGAGAAAGAGCAGGACGAGATTGTTAAAGTACTGCATCTTCGTGACCTTCTGGACAGGGTTGCTAAAGGCAATCTGGATGCCTTGCTCAGCGACATCAGCCATGATGTGGAGTTTGTTCCCCAGTACCAGAAAATTAATGAGCTGTTTGCCACGCTGCGCCGCAGAAGGCAGCATCTTGCGGTTGTGGTCGATGAATTTGGTGTTCTTCGGGGTATCGTAACACTCGAAGATCTGATGGAAGAGCTGCTTGGTGAGATTTACGACGAGAGTGATTCTGCCCCGACGGCGATAAAAAGCGTTTCTGAAAACGAGGCCACGGTTGAAGGCACGATGGAGTTGCGTGAAGTAATGGAATTTTTCGATATGGAATTATCGGGAAAACCTACCGACACGGTTAATTTCTGGATTCTGGGTCATGTTAAAAGAATTCCTACGGCGGGTGAGAGCTTTACTATCGATGGGCTGGCAATAAGGGTGGAAGAAGCATCACGCCGTCGAATCAAGCGCGTTACTCTAAGTCGCTTGCATAGCATGGATGAGCTTGCTGTTATAAGCGACAAAAACAAAAAGGAATAATAACGACTCTGTGGCCTGCGTATCTTAGCAGGCTAACATGATTAAGTAATACAGCATCAATTGCATAAATTGTAGCTGGCAGCAGGCTAGTCTGTTACGGTAAATGTTGTATACTGAATCAGTTTGGTGCTAAATCTGCAGGGTCTTATATCCAGCTATATTGCGGTTATTTGTATGATTTTTCCTGCAGCTGTTTGTGATGGGTATCTTTGCTTAACGATTGAAGAAACGGCCTGCGAACAGAAATATGGCATGAATGCCCCTTTGATTTAATACAGACATAATTATTGTAAAAAAGCGTGAAGTATCTGGTGATGAGTTTAATTCGACGACAAGGATTCTACCTGGCCGGCCCTGATTCCCAGCTCATCATGCAAGAAC
>JASJFV010000217.1:0-3624 GCA_033791885.1 Gammaproteobacteria bacterium
CAGCGGCATCAAGTGCAGCAGGAGTTCCACGGCTTCTGCAGAAGCTGTTTCATGGGGATTCACAAAGGTCCACTATTTTCGCGGCGGAATTGTTGACTGGCGCAATGCTGGCTACCCGGTAGAGTCTAGCGAAGTGGAAGCTGGTGAGGTGAAGCCAGGTGAGGTAAAGCCAGGTGAGAAATAAGCATTTCTCATGTAGAAATCAGAAGTAAAAATCAAACGCGCCAGACTTTCCCTATCGCCTGCTGATATATCCTGTGGCCGATGAGAGTTAGCTGCTGGCACGGTGACTCAAGCGTTATTCGCAGTCTGCGTCGAGAACAACCGAATACTCTTTCCTGCTCAGTTTGCCATCTTTGTCGGTATCAAGTTCTATAAGGGTCTTTTTTACACCGGCAGCAGTGGCTGCAGCAAATTCCGCTTCGTCTACGCTCTTATCTTTGTTGACGTCTATTGCTTTGAACTCGGGAATCTTTGGTGCATCCGCTGCAAAAGCGGCAGAACAGGTAAAGGCCAGCAGGCCGGCCAGAATGGCGATCTTGGTTGTTTTCATTTCAGTTAACTCCTGAATGGTTTGAATCAGGTCAGCTCACTAGCCGGCGGGGCTATTGTACCGACGAAGAATTTTGCAGCCGGATTTCGGCGCTCGATAATTCTAGGCTTACTGCAGTAAGATTAAAAGCCTTTTTCTTACCTGTCTAACACTCAGACAGTAGTCAGAATGATATCAATGCACTAAATAGAGGAATTATCAGGCAATTGATTGAACAGTTAGTCGATAATTTGCAATTATGAGCCGATGAAGAGGAATAAAGTAGTCTCTTTTATCTGCTATAAAAAGACGCATTTACAACCCGTTTTCAATTTATATCCGATGAAATTAATACAGGACATGTGATTGAAATATAAGGAAATACTTATAAGCTAGAAAATTATCGCCCAATTGATATATATCAAGTGTGACCTGTTGTGATTATGTTATAAATCGGATAAGTTACAATTTCAGCTGCGCATTGTAGGTGTTTTGCTATGAGGTGTGCTCTGAGTAGTAATTTCTAGATTCACCCTGGATAGAAGAGAGACCCAGGGAAGTTATACCCAGGATAAGATTGAATAAGATTGACCCAAGACCCAAACCAAAACCAGTACTTGAAATAACAACAAGGGGAACAACTATGTGGAGAACTATCGCAGCAGGCTTACTGATGTTATCAGTCTCAAGCCTGACCTACGCGTCTGTAAAAGCACCACCAAAAGAAATGTCAGTAGAGACAAAAGAATGTGTCACCTGTCATCAGAAAACTAATCCGGGCATCGTACAGCAATGGGGACGCAGCAAGCATTACGGGGCCAATGTTGGCTGTTATGAATGTCACCAGGCTGACGAAGGTGATGTAGATGCCTATATTCATGATGATAAGAAGGTAAAGAAGAATATATCTATCATCGTTTCGCCTAAAGATTGCGCGAACTGTCATGAGAAAGCAGCGACAGAAATGACAACGTCTCGCCACGCAAAAGCTGGTCACATCCTGGAATCGTTGGATAACCTGCTGGCAGAAGTCGTTGAAGGCAACCGTGCCTTTGTGACTGAAGGCTTCCCGAAAGGTAATTCATCTGCGGCTGTTAACGGCTGTTGGCAGTGCCATGGTTCCAAGGTTAAAGTCCTTGAAGACGGTGCTTTAGATCCTGCCACCTGGCCAAACACCGGTATCGGACGTATCAATCCAGATGGATCGGAAGGTGCCTGTAGCGCATGTCATTCACGTCACCAGTTCTCGACTGCCCAGGCACGTCAGCCTGATAACTGCGGTAAATGTCACCTTGGTCCAGATCACCCGCAAAAGGAGATTTACGAAGAGTCCAAGCATGGTATCGCATTCAAGGCATACAAAGATCAGATGAACCTGGATAGTGCAAAATGGGTAGTTGGTGTTGACTATACAGCTGCACCGACCTGTGCAACCTGTCATATGGGCGCAACCCGTAACCAGGATTCTACCCATAATGTTGGCGAGCGTATTAGCTGGACCAACCGTCCTCCAGTTTCCGTAAGACCGGAAGTAATGGACAAGAAAATGGGTCTGGCATCTGCTGAACTTAAATGGGACAAGCGTCGTGAAAATATGCAGGATGTCTGTTCAGCCTGTCATACAGAAGAGTATGTTAACAACTTCTACATCCAGTACGACAGCATGATTGAGCTGTACAATAACAAGTACGCCAAGCCAGGTAAGGAACTGATGGCTGCTGCCAAGCCTCTGCTGAAGCCGGCCAAATTCTCCAATAAGGTAGAATGGACCTGGTTCGAACTGTGGCATCATGAAGGTCGCCGCGCACGTATGGCAACATCAATGATGGCTCCGGACTACACTCACTGGCATGGCACCTATGATCTGGCCAAGCACTGGTACACCAAGTTCGTACCTCAGCTTGAAGATCTGATCGCCAAAGGCAAAAAAGCGGGTGGAGATAAGGCCAAGGCCGCCGCTAACCTGCAGAACAAGCTTAATGAAATTCTTTCTAACGAAGACCATAAATGGTACCTGGGAAAGAAGTAAATCTTAAGTAGGAATTTAAACCCCGCCCCTAAACCGGCGGGGTTTTTTTTCACAAAAATATTCAGAAATACCGTAAACTGACAAGGCTTGAATACCAACGAGGAACTTTAATGCAACAATTAATTGCTACAATTTTGATCGGCTTATTCGCTATCACAACAGTGCATGCATCCAGCCCCCAGCCAGCACAGTCGGATGAGGTCACCCAGCTGCTGCAGCAGGGCAACAAGGCCTGGTCTGAGCAAAACATGGAGCAGGCTGAAAAAGATTTCAGAAAGGCAATCGAACTCAACCCTGATTCTGCACAGTCGCATGCTGTTCTAGCCGGTTTGCTGCAGACTATGAATCGTGGCACTGAAGCTATAGATGAGTACCAGACCGCCATTACGCTGGACCCAGAAAATCCGCGTCTCTATATTGCTCTGTCGATTTCCTATTTGCATCAGCAGTCATACGGGATGGCGCAGGCAGTAGCAAACGAAGCGCTACGTCTCGACCCTGAAATGGCCAATGCAAAAAAGCTGGTGGAATATATCGAGGCAAAGGAAGAAATGCTCGAAAGTGCAGCGAAAGCTGATATTTCCGATCAGGCACCTGCCCCGAGCGGTTCCATGCCCGCTGGACACCCGCCAGCCACTATGCCTGCTGGCCATCCTGCACCGGCTGCGCCTGCTGCACATTGATCAGGACAGGTCTGACTTTATAAGGGCAGGCTGAAAAGTAAGGCAGATAAATGATACGCTGAAAGAATTATCATACTACTCCTCCCAAGTATGGTTTTATCGCCCCTGACGACAGGGGCTTTTTTTATGGGTGAACGAAGAGCAGCAGGAACAGCTTAATTTTTTACAGGTCACAGCTGTCCCACAAAATTATATCAATCGATGAGTAAGAGCTAATTGTGCTACTTTTATGGGAGATTAAAGGCTTTGGTGACATGGAAATAGCATTCCTGCCCAGGACGCCGGTGAGCCTTGTAAGACTAACCCGAAAAACAAAAAAAGATATCTCTCGCAGGGAACACTGAGAACGCAGGAAACCCAAAAGAATCAAATATGCCCTA
>JASJFV010000218.1:0-4942 GCA_033791885.1 Gammaproteobacteria bacterium
GCAATGAAAACCTAATATAACCATAAGAGGCGCTATTATCTCGCCAACATACACACCATAGGCAATAGCTGATGGTAAACCCATACTCGATAGTGAGTTGCCAATAAATTCGAGTGAGCCAGGGTGGATTATCTTTGCCACACCATGAAACAACATGAATAAACCAACGGTCATGCGTAATATAAACTTACCCATTGCGTCATTATGAAATAGATTGGACATCTTGACTCCTGTTAATTTTGTCACTGGTTACAGTCTCTCTGCTAAAAACCAGTCAGAGAACACGCCTCTAATATACTAGTTACTAACAAAATGCACAGCACTAACACTATTTACTTTTTTCCCTCTGGATCTCTATATCTTGTTGGTCATCTGGCTATTTGATTAGAGAAACCAGGCCAGTTACTGTTTTTATTCTCCGTCACTTATGCAGTTACTGGTGGAAATTATCAGGCTGTACGATAGTGGTTCAATAAGAGTAACAATAACCGCATCAGGGTTTTCCCCTAGTGACGTAGAGCTAATTAACCTATATTTTATAGGGACAAAAGCAAAAATAACAATATGCATCAGCTCAGCACGGGCTGAATGCTTATCAAAACCATTGACAGAGGAATTAAAAAATGAAATTAGGTAACTTGATTAACCACTGTATTAAAAGCGTTCTTATTGTTTTCCTGATACTACCTGTAGGCATCGCAAATGCGGATGACATCCGTAAGCTCGTAGTTCATGTACCTCAGGACGATCCAAAATCATGGGTTCAGGCGCTGAATATTGCGTCTAATGTGCCAAAACAACTTGGTATGGATAATGTCATCGTGGAAGTTGTGGCACAGGGACCGGGACTTAAGCTTTTTACCGATAAAAGCCCACATGCAGACCGAGTAAAAAGTTTAGCTATGCAAGATGTCACTTTCAGTGCATGTGGCACAACGATGAAAGCCATTGCAAGAAAAACGGGCAAGGAGCCAGTCTTACTGGAAGGCGTAACCAGAGTGCCGGGTGGAATAATCAGAGTAATGGAGCTTCAGGAGGATGGCTACTCCTACGTACGGCCCTGATCAGTATAGATCTTTTATAAACCGGCATAGCGGGTTTCTATTGGAACCTGGCATGCCGTGTAATTGATTGCCTCAAGCAGGCCGCATGTCTACTATATAAATCTTGCCAGGACTCCGGTCACAGGGTCTGTTATTGCTTATTTAAACAAAATGACAACCAGAAACCTGATGTCTGCACAGCAGCGAGTCAATATTGATAACGAGCAGCCCTTACTCCGTAAGGTAGTTCTGTTCATTGTATTATCGTTCTCTGTCTATAGCAGCTCCGCGAATACTCCTACTCAGTTAATTGACAAGCAAATAACACTTTATAGAGCGGCATATCCTGAGATCGAATTTAAATTATTATACGAAATGGCTGATTTTGATCAGCTAATGCCATTAACTCAGAGTCTTGGCGAAGACCTTAGTAATGTTGATTATGAACACCCAGGTGATTTACGTATAACACTGGTTGAGGCTCAGGAGTATCGTATCGCATTTCAGCTTGCCAATGGCAATGGAACAGCTACCTTATTCAAAACACCTAATGCGAGGATTACTAATAAACCGTATAGCTGCCTTATTACATTAAGCATACCTTTGCTTGAAGAAGCAGCTTCCGCTGCAACTCAATTCATGTATGACATAGGTGATGATACATTTAAATCAATACCAGAATCGTATTACATCGATAATCAGGACTTTTTAGCTTATTCAATCGATCATGAGGTATTTCATTGTATCGATGCTTATGTAAATGGTTCTTTATACCCAAGAACTTTAGACCCGCTAAAAGCTTGCCTTGATCGAACCCGTGCTGAGCAGCGTACAGAAATATTCGCAGCAATGGCACATCTATCACGACAACCAAACGGAAAGAGGTTCCTAAAAAACATTGCTACTGCTCGTACAGTGAGCCTGCTTAACGGGGATGTTGAACACTACACTTCTGAAGTGTTATATATACTAGCTGCTAGCAGTAAACTCTATATCAAGGACGACATAAAAGCATTGGCAGAAGAATCAATGTTGTATGCTGAAAATATGGCACCCAGCTATAAAGACCATGAGGAGTTCCTCGTAGCACTCCGAAGGGTTCTTGAAGGATACAGCGTAGATGTAGATACAATCTTTTCTGATTATCCAGATCTTTCTACTGAGACCCCATCGCATGAAAAAGTCGAAATACTGAGAAACGCAATCAATGATGCGCTAACAGCGATTAATCAAAATTGATGGATTGTATCTGCTCTTTATCTGCAGGTGAATCTAATGTTTCTTAACGACTATTTTATATTCATCCAGGCTTTCCGTCAGCAGATGCATATCATTAGAATTTAGCAGCGAGCCACAAATCAGCTTTAGAACAAACCAGTCTTTCGCATTTTCATTAAAGTATTTAGTGATGATAAATATTCGTTCTATTCATTGAATAATAGAAACCGAAACTGTCGATAATAAGTTCGCCGAGTTAGTCCCGGAATTTCCCTGCTGGCAGAAGAACATTAACTGATTATTTTTATATTCCACAGGTACAACGCTGCACCACCGAATGTCATAGGAACCAGGTAAAAAAAACCGCCAAGTAGTACCGTTCTAATATAATTGTCCGGTAGCCCTGCATTTCTGAGTCTTTTAACAGTGAGAAAATGGTTCACCCATAAGTACAATAAAGTAATGGCGACTCCACTAATAAATATCCATTCAGCATAGGTGGGTATATATCGAGTTAATATATAAATAGCGACTCCAATTACTATCAAGGGAAATATCTTTTCTGTCCTGTTGTTTGAAAGAGTATCAAGTATTGCGCGTTGGCTAGGCAAAAGCTTCATTTCGGCTTTCTGAACAAACAGCATATTAGCGATGAGTCCTGCTGCAAATATTACTGCAATGATTTTTAGCATATATTTTTTTCGACCTTAATGTTGACTTCCATCATTGATTGTAGAAAACGGCAGCAGCTGTAGTCTTAGGCATCTTTATGTTATGTCTTTATTCGACCGGGTAATGCAATATATCCATCAAGCCGCTCAATATCCTCTATCCAACGTATAACGGCAGGATAAGGTTCAACTGAAACACCTCCATCATTACTCATAGCGGTGTACGGATAACAGGCAATATCACAAATCGTTGCCTGCCTGCTATCTGCGAGCCAGGTAGACTTTGAAAGTTTTTTGTTTAAAATATTCAGTGCCAATTTTCCGATCACCTGGCTTTCTTCCAGAGTACCTGTACTGCCCAGGGTTGACGGGTTTTTGAGTGCGATTACACGGGCACGAGCCAGACCATAACGCACTTCACTCTGTTCAAATGCCAGCCATCTGATTACCTTTGAAAATTGAACAGGCTCGCCTGGGAACCAGCTCTCATCTGCATATACTTTTGCCAGGTAAGAAAGTATAGCAATAGAATCATAAATCGTTTCTGAGCCATCAACAAGAACGGGAATGAGCCCATTCGGGTTCATGCTTAGAAACTCACTGGTTCTATTCTCACCAGCATGAAGGTCAACAGGGACCTTTGTGTATTCAATTCCGATTAGAGACAGGAATAGCCGTATTTTGTAGCAGTTTCCTGATCCCTCCAGATCATATAGTTTCATTGCAGTCACCTTGCTGACAATAGTTCTTGTTTAATACATGTCATGAATCAGAAATACGATTAAATCGAAAATGATGTTATGACGCTAGTTTAAAAAGATCCAGTTACGTGTCAGCTTGACCTGTTCTGTTCACGTTAGCCTATGCCTGTGGTCTTAGGATGACATCAGAGAAGATTGCCCTGCACTGTAGGAGTGACATAACCGCCAACACTTACCTCACGATGACCGTTGTTAATTCGTCCTCGCAACATGATCAATGATGGTCGACGAACTTCGTAACCCTGCTCTATGCGCACTGAAAAACCGGATCCCGGGTAGTATTGATGCTCCAGCATGTAGGCGCCAAGGAAGGCAGCACCATTTCCAGTTGCCGGGTCTTCACGTACCCCATGTGCTTCAAAGAAAAATCTTGCACAAAGGTCGTTTTCAGCCTGGTGAGTCTGATTGCAAAAAAGGTAGGTTAGCGGTGGAAATCCCTCAGCTGCCAGGCTTGAATATGACTCAAGATTAAGCATGCTGCGCCGCAGTGCATCGATACTGCGAAGTGGCACGATCATGGCAGAAGTTCCGGCTGAGACCATCTGCACAGGCGCCTTTGTATCTATGTCCTCCGGGTGCAGCCCCAGTGCTGCGGCGATGGGCTCTATTCTGGATGTCGCACCGAGTGACATCGGTGGTGCAAGAAACCGCACCATCTCTCTTCCTTCAGGGGATGACTCAAATTTTACAGGCACCTGCCCCACATCCAGGTTCAACCGCACTTCTGCTGATGGGTCTTTAGCTACGTAGTGACGAATAATCCAGGCGGTACCGAGGATCGGGTGCCCGGTGAATGCTATTTCTCGTGCCGGCGTAAATATACGCACACGGTATCCGCTATCTGCATCAGGCTCAGACGTGACAAATGTTGTCTCCGAAAAATTCATCTCCGCTGCGATCTTCTGCATTGTTTCATCAGACAAAGTTTCTGCACCGATAACAACTGCTAGCGGGTTACCTGAATAGGCCTGCTCTGCAAAAACATCAACCATATAAAAGCGCTGTGTCATATTCACTTGTATCTCCTTGCTCTGAAACAGTTAGATAATGTATTTAAGTTTTTTATCAGGTTCTTAATGAACTAAACCAGCATAGTAATCTAACGGTTATACACAGTCGACAGCTATTGAGACTCACCATACGGCGCATTGTCTGAAATAATAGTTATTCTGTATGTAATTCATTGCTGCGAGCGGAAAACTAAAAGGGCTCATCATTTCTGATGAGCCCTTTAGTGGCTTTATAATAA
>JASJFV010000219.1:0-11758 GCA_033791885.1 Gammaproteobacteria bacterium
CGAGCAGCCCGCCGATAAGGCTTTCCGCCATGTTGCCGCCGCCGATAAATCCTATAGTGTTCATAATTGATTAGTTTTAAGTTTTAAGTTTTTTGTCTATTTTGCATTGATATATTTTTTGCGGGTGACGGATATTAACTCCGAGGTCCAAAAAGTGCTGTGCCAATGCGTACCATCGTGCTGCCTTCCTCAACGGCCAGTTCAAAATCACCCGTCATGCCCATGGACAGCGTGTCCACCGTTTCGTATTGATCTTTCAGTTGACTATACAGGCGGTACATATCACGAAAGGCCATTTTTTGCTTTTCAGTATCTGCGGTGTTTTCCGGTATGGTCATTAGCCCTCGTAATACTATTCCTGGTAATGAGTCTATTGCTTTGGCCAAAGGAAACAGCTCATCATTTGATGTGCCGCCCTTGCCGGCTTCCTCGCTCATGCTCACCTGTATACAGACATTGAGATCAGCCATGCTGACAGGGCGCTGTGCCGACAGGCGTTCGGCGATGATAAGACGGTCGATACTTTGTACCCAGTCAAAGTGCTCAGCGACTATCGCTGTCTTATTGCGCTGCATCTGTCCGATAAAGTGCCAATCAAGATCAAGGTCTGAAAGCTGGATAATTTTATCCTCAGCTTCCTGCAGATAGTTTTCGCCGAATGCCTGCTGTCCCAGCCCGGCAAGAGCCCGAATGGTTTCGGCTGGGCGGGTTTTGCTGACTGCCAGCAAACGAATTTCAGAAGGTTCTCGACCTGCCCGTCTGGCGGCGCTATTTATGCGCTGATCCAGCTGTTCTTTCCTTGTTTCTATGTCCATGCTATTGGCATTAATTGAATGAAGACGTATTCTACCGTATAACAACAATATATGGTCTATAATTAAAGCGTTCTATAACAACAAATTAACAGATAAATCTAATTTAACCACGGAGTCGTTGATGGATATTGCCGAGCTACTCGCTTTCTCAAATAAACAGGGTGCATCAGATCTTCATATATCTGCCGGATTGCCACCTCTTATACGTGTTGATGGCGATATCAAGCGTATCAATGTCGAATCTCTCGAAGATCGAGTAGTACACGACATGATATATGACATTATGAATGACAAGCAGCAGAAGGATTACGAGGAGTTTCTGGAAACAGATTTTGCTTTTGAACTACCCGGTGTTGCCCGCTATCGTGTAAATGCATTTAATCAACAGCGCGGGCCGGCTGCTGCTTTTCGTACCATTCCCTCCAAAGTATTATCACTAGAACAGCTAAATGCACCTGAAATTTTCAAGAAAATCTCAAGCCAGCCTCGTGGCCTGGTTCTAGTAACAGGACCAACAGGTTCAGGTAAGTCAACAACGCTTGCTGCAATGGTCAACTATGTAAACGAAAATCGTGCCGATCACATACTGACAGTAGAAGACCCAATTGAATTTGTGCATACAAGTAAAAGCTGCCTGGTAAATCAAAGAGAGGTAAGTACTCATACGCTTGGTTTTCCCGAGGCATTACGTTCTGCACTGCGCGAAGATCCGGATATCATTCTGGTTGGTGAGCTGCGGGATCTGGAAACGATTCGTCTTGCGCTTACGGCTGCAGAAACCGGTCATCTCGTATTCGGTACATTGCATACCACTTCTGCAGCAAAAACTATTGACCGTATAGTTGATGTATTTCCTGCAGCTGAAAAGGAAATGGTTCGATCTATGCTGTCTGAATCGCTGCGAGCGGTTATTGCGCAAACGCTGATGAAAAAGTTGACCGGTGGACGAGTTGCGGCACATGAAATCATGATCGCTACACCCGCAATACGGAATCTGATTCGTGAAAATAAGATTGCCCAGATGTATTCTTCAATCCAGACCGGAGGCTCGATTGGCATGCAGACTCTGGACCAGTGCCTGCTTAACCTGGTCAGGAATAGAATCGTTCACGTTGATGAAGCACGTAGCCGGGCAAATGATAAGACTAAATTTCAGTCGTCATCGGGCGGCGTATCCTCAACAGGTGGTGTTTGATTATGGTATTTACCGATCTATTAAAATTAATGGTGCTAAAAAATGCATCGGACCTTTTCATCACCGCAGGTGTTCCACCCTGTCTCAAAATAGATGGCAAGATCGGCCCTGTAACTAAACAGGCGCTAACCCCGGACGAAAGCCGCAGCTTTGCCTACGGCATCATGAACGAAGATCAGCGGCGTAGTTTTGAATCGGATAACGAGTGTAATTTCGCCATTCATCCAAAAAAAATTGGCCGATTCCGTGTCAACGTATTCGTACAGCAGGGAATGGTCGGAATGGTGTTGCGTACCATTGAAACACGGATTCCCAAGTTTGAGGAATTAAATTTACCTCCTGTGCTCAGTGAAATTGCGATGGTTCAACGCGGACTGGTATTGTTTGTAGGTGGCACAGGTACTGGTAAATCAACGTCATTAGCCGCATTGATCGGTTACCGGAATGAAAACACTTTTGGCCATATAATTACTATCGAAGACCCGATCGAATATGTACACGAACATAGAAACTGTGTCATAACGCAAAGAGAGGTCTATGTCGATACTGAGAGTTTCGAGTCGGGATTGATCAATGCCATGCGACAGGCACCTGACGTAATTCTGATAGGTGAAATTCGAACTCGCGACACTATGGAGAAAGCGATCATATTTTCGGAGACCGGGCATCTCTGCCTGGCTACCCTGCATGCCAACAATACCTATCAGGCATTAGAGCGTATTCTTAACTTTTTCCCTGAAGAAAGGCATAACCAGCTGTACCTTGATTTATCAATGAATCTGCATGCCATAATTTCGCAAAGACTGCTGCGTAGGCGTGGTGAAGAGGGCCGCGTTCCAGCGATCGAGATCATGATACGCTCGCCGTTAATCGGTGAAATGATTCTAAAGGGGCGTGTATCTGAAATCAGGAGTGTTATTGCCAAATCAACAGATAGTGGTATGCAAACGTTTGATCAGTCTCTGTTTCAGTTGTTCGAGGACGGCCTGATTGAATACGATGATGCAATTCGTGCTGCCGATTCCGGTAATGACCTGCGACTGAAAATCAAGCTGGAAAGTAGTCGTAATGAATCAGGCGAACTGGGCGATACACTGACTGACGTATCTTTTTCATCACTGAGCCAATCCGCATCTGATAAAAAATAATTTTCCGCTTTTTACTTTTCAGCAGGCTGTCTGTTTGTTATGTTTCACTGTATGGTGAGCTTTGGGGACACAAAGACCTGTTGCGGATCAGTACGAGACGTGGAGTGGATTCCAGTATCGAGAATATTTCAACTTCCATGGAAGTGCTATTGATCACTAATAAGAAATAAAAAACTCTCTTGAAAAACAGTAAGATACAGAATAGCTATCTTGCATAGCACATACACATAAAATCACCAGAGGATATTAGATGAACTTATCACGAAGAGAATTTGTCCAGCTGCTTGGCATAGCCAGCGCTTCCGGCATGTTGCCCACCAGTGCACTGGCGGCTCGCAACCCGGCTTCAATGTATGATACGGAAAAATTTGGCAATGTCTGCCTGATGCACATTACTGATAGTCATGCGCAACTAAACCCGATTTATTTCCGCGAGCCAAATGTCAATATTGGCCTGGGTGATGCTTTTGGTCAGCCACCCCACATAGTTGGCGACAAGTTCCTCAAGCATTTTAAAATCAAACCGGGAACCATAGATGCCCATGCCTTTTCTTACCTGGGTTATGACGAGGCAGCGAAAACCTATGGCAAGGTAGGCGGGTTTGCTCATTTGTCAACGCTGGTTAAAAAAGTGCGTGGTGACAGAGGGGATAAAAACTGTTTACTTCTTGATGGTGGTGACACATGGCAGGGCTCGGCCACTGCGTACTGGACACGCGGTAAGGATATGGTAGGTGCTACCAACCTGCTTGGCGTTGATGTCATGACAGGGCACTGGGAGTTTACCTACGAAGATCAGGAAACGATTGATAATATCCGCGATTTCAAGGGTGACTTCGTGGCGCAAAACGTTCGTGTTAAGGACGATGTGCTATTTGATTACAAGTTCGCCGACTTTAGCGATTTCAATGAAGATACGGCGAACGCCTTCAAGCCGTATGTAATAAAAAATGTAAACGGTGTCAAGGTGGCTGTTATCGGTCAGGCGTTTCCTTACACACCTATTGCCAATCCCAAGCGTTTTGTCCCGGACTGGACATTCGGCATTAATGACGAGTCAATGCAGGAAACGGTAGACCAGGTTCGTGAACAGGAAAAGCCTGCGGTTGTAGTTGTGATATCGCACAATGGTATGGATGTAGACCTGAAAATGGCTTCACGCGTGAGTGGCATTGATGTCATTTTTGGCGGCCATACTCACGACGGCGTCCCGCATCCTTCCGTAGTAACAAACCCGGGTGGCAAAACGCTGGTGACGAATGCCGGATCAAATGGCAAGTTCCTCGGCGTGATGGACCTTGACGTACGTAATGGAAAGATACAGGGATATCGCTATCGCTTGATGCCGGTATTTTCTAATTTACTTGAAGCGGATGCAGAAATGTTTCGTTATATTGAAAAGGTTCGTGCGCCGTATCGCAAACAATTGCGCGAGAAATTGGCCGTTGCAGATCAAACACTATATCGGCGTGGTAACTTTAATGGCACGTTTGACCAGGTCATTTGTGATGCATTACGAGAAGTTAATGATGCCGAAATTTCTCTCTCCCCCGGTTTCCGCTGGGGCACCACGGTTCTGGGTGGCCAGAGTATCACCTTTGAAAATGTCATGGACCAGACAGCTATTACCTACCCCAACACATATCGCCGTGAAATGACCGGCGAAGAGCTCAAAACCATCCTTGAAGATGTGGCCGATAATCTCTTTAATCCAGACCCTTATTACCAGCAGGGCGGCGACATGGTTCGCGCTGGGGGGATTGACTACACTTTTGCTCCGAAAAACAAGATTGGTGAACGGGTAACTGATTTACGTCTGGATAATGGAAAGAAGATTGAGGCGTCGAAGAAGTATGTTGTTTCCGGCTGGGCTTCAGTCAACTCGATACCGGATGGAAGGCCGATCTGGGATGTATGCTCAGACTACCTGCGAGACAAGAAAACGGTCAAGATAAAGAAAATGAATCTGCCCAAGCTAGTCGGTGTCAAAGATAATCCGGGGTTGTCTTCATATGGTGAAGTCTGATTTGAGACGTCAATGCAGTTGAGCCGCCTGAAATTTCTGACTGTACTCCTGTTAGCGATATTTTTCGTTTCCATAGCTGGCTGTCAGTCAGATTCAAAGGTGGCGCAGCCTCGCCAGGTTGACTACGACCTTGGCAATTATCTGTCCACAATTCCCAGAGATTTCCCTGAACAGCGCGAATTCCATGCCAGTGATGGTTCCTTGCAGGCTTTCACCGGCTACCGTCGCGGCGGCAAACAGCGAATTGCGCTGATATATCTGCACGGACTTGAAGGTCATGCAGGGTGGGGCAGGGCTTTTGCAGAAAAGCTGGTCGAAAGAGACTATGATGTCTTTGCGCTGGATCGCCGAGGCAGCGGCTTCAGTAGTAAGAGTTCTCTCAAGGTCAACGGCAAGCCCGTGCAGTACGAGGACTATGTCAGTGATGTCCATGCCTTTTTAAAGCCTCTTAAGGCGTATTACAAGTCGGTTTACCTTATTGGCTATGACTGGGGCGCAAGACTGTCACTGGCATATGGTATTGCTTACAAGGGGCAAAGCAGGGGGCTGGTGCTCATTAGTCCCCGCTTGATCAAGCCTGGTGTCAGCCTGACACAGAAAATGAAATCAATTGCCGGAATGTCAGCAGTGACTGAGCGAGATGTTGCTGCAGAATTCGATCCTGAATTGCATGTTACTAGCAAGGAAATTCAATCAGTTCTTGCTCTGGATACATCACGAGTGAAAGAACTGGATGAGAATTTCCTGATTCAAAGCATGCGCATGGGTGAGTTCATAAAAAAATATATCAAGCGAATTTCGCAGCCGGTTCAGCTTTTTCTTGCAAGGTCAGATAAGCTTGTAGATGACGAAGAAATGATATCGCTGCTTGAAAAAGGCAATCAGCCTTCACTGGATATTCAGTATATTGAGAATGTTCAGCATGCACTGCAAATTGAGGCACCTGATCGCCTGGCGCGAGATATTCATCACTGGATACGCTATCAGGAACTATCTCGAAATGGCGGGTAGGCTGCTCTAACCGAAGGTAATAACTGATTATTCTCGGGAGCTGGTCTACCTATTACAATAGCTTTGTGGTTCGATGATAATCGCCGGGAAAATATGGCAGTCCTTTGCAGGCAAGGCTGGCACGCTGAGCATGGTCAACATGAGAGAGATGCTTCCAGATGAAGGCGTGTTGCGGGAAGAAAATCAAAGAAAAAGTAATTAAGTGTCGTCTTAATCGAACAACTGCTGAATAACAATAATAATACTCTTGGCATGCGTATGATTGTGAGGTATGTTAAAGTTCGCTATCCCGTAAAGGGTGCAACAGGGCGGTTTCCTGTGCAAAAAGTGTATTTATCGGCGGTTACAATTTTGAATGCAAAATTGCATCACTCTGGTAAGTTGATAAAAAGTATTTGAAACAAAATGATAGTAGCTTGCCGGGCCTTTGTGCCTCTGGCAATCACATCGGGAATCCCAGAAAAGAGGAATATCCATGGCAGTACACAGGGCATGTCTCCCGCTGCAGAAAAAAAACTCCAGGTTTGTACAATTAATCTCTGCACTTTGTCTTGCTGCTGTCGTTCCAGCAGTCAGTGCATGGAATATTATAGAGATTCAGCAACAAAGTGTTGGCAACTCATCTGTGCTTGGTGGCACAGTCATACCTTATAAAGAAGTTGTGCTAAATGCACAGATGCCTGGTCGGGTCACTTTAATTAGTGGTTCAGAGGGTGACAGCTTCAGCAAGAGCGCATTGCTGGTTTCGCTGGATGATGACGACTTACAGGCAAAACGCCAGGCCGTGTTGTCACGAATTTACGGTGCAGATAGCGCGCTAAGAAACGCACGTGCACAGTATAATCGTGAACTCTGGTCGCCGGCCAGCCGCGACTCAACACGTCAGAGCACGGGCATGGGAGTCCCGTCTATGTTCGATTCTATGTTTACGCGCAATTTTGCCACCATGTTTGACGCAGGTGAGCCCGGCCTAAACAGGCAAACTGACCTGATTGCACAGGGCACCGGAATGAACCAGGCCTATGCTGGATATCTCGAAGCACAGGCAGGTCTGGCGGAACTAGATGCGAAAATTCGTGACACAAAATCGATGGCGCCATTTGATGGCGTCATTACAGATAAGCTGGTTGAAGTCGGTGACACAGTGCAGCCAGGTCAGCCATTATTGAAATTTGCTCATATCAAATACCTCAGGGTGCAAGTAGACGTGCCAGTCAGGCTTGTGCGGAACCTGAAACTGAAGCAAATGGTCCCAGTCAGGCTGGATGGAACTGATAAGGATGTTATGGCACGTGTAAGCCGTATATATCCTGTTGCGGATTCCAGCCGCCACACAGTCAAAATAAAGCTGGACCTGCCTACTGACGCAATTGCCGGGCCAGGCATGTACGCCCGCGTAAAAATTCCAACGACAAGCAAGGGGCAGACGCCCGAGACACCTGTTTTGCCGGAAACAGCGATTATTCGTCGAGGTAGCCTGCCGTCTGTATTCATACTTAATGGTGACGGTGTCGCTGAAATGCGAGTTGTCAGAACAGGTGCTAGAACCAACAAGGGCATGGTGGTAATCAGTTCAGGACTGAGTGGCAAAGAACAGGTTATCGATAACCCCCCGCCAGGTATTGTGTCCGGATGGCGGCCGACAAAGACGCAGTAGCTAGAATTTATGTACTGGCCCGGTCAGGGTCAAAAAACCGAACATTGCGATACAACAATGACAGATAATAACAATCAGACTAATTCCAGGGAGAGCGGGGGTGACAATAACCCCGATGGTTTAAATCATGCCATGGATGACGCTAAAAGCTCTCATAGTGAAGACTTAGGTATCGCGGGCAAGCTTGCACGCAGCTTCATTCATTCTCCCCTGTCCCCTCTATTCTACTTTGCCCTGCTAGGGCTTGGCTTTATGGGGATGATGTTTACTCCTCGACAGGAAGATCCGCAGATTTCAGTTCCCATGGTGGATATTTTTGTCAGTTACCCTGGCGCATCTTCAAAACAGGTAGCTAGCATGATAGCTAACCCCCTGGAAAAGATCATGTCTGAAATCCAGGGTATTGAGCACGTCTACTCCGCTTCACAGCGCGGCAGCGCCATGGTGACTGTACAGTTCATCGTTGGCGAAGATATGAACAAGTCGCTGGTGAAGATGTATGACAAACTGGAGTCCAACAAGGACAAGATTCCACCTGGTGCAACACCTCCCCTGGTCAAGCCTAAAGCGGTAGACGATGTGCCGACTGTGACGCTTACCCTCTGGTCGACAGAGATGGGCGACACCGAACTACGCCTGCTAAGCCTTGATGTTATGCAACAGCTTAAGGCGGTAAAGGATACCAGCCAGGCTTTCATTACGGGTGGGCGTTCGGAGCAAATCCGAATAGAAGCGGATCCCGCAAGGCTTGCAGGATTTGATTTAACCCTCGATCAGCTTGCTCACACCATCAGTAGCGCAAATGGAGAACTTAATGCGGGTAGTATCGAAACTGGCGATTCCTCTTTTGATATATACACCGGAAGCTTTCTTAAAACAGCCGGCGATATCGAGAACCTGGTAATCGGCACCCAGGGTGGTTCAGTCGTTTATGTAAGAGATGTCGCGAACGTCGTTGAAGGTCCAGAGGAGACGAAAAGCCTGGTGAATTTCTACACCGGGCCTGCTTACAAGGGTGATTCGCAGCTGGTACCGGATGGTGCTCCGGCAGTAACCATCGCTGTCGCCAAGAAAGAAGGAAAAAATGGCGTCGAAGTTGCCAATAATGTTCTGGCCAAGATTGAAACCTTAAAAGGGCGTTTGATACCTGATAACGTTATCGTTGCAGTGACCCGCAATTACGGTAAAACTGCAAATGACAAAGTAAATAGCCTGATTCTGAAACTCTTTTTTGTTACTGGCTGCGTCACGGTACTTATCTGGTGGTTTCTTGGTCTGCGAGCATCGCTTGTAGTTCTTATTGTTATCCCCAATGTCATCATGATGACTGTCTTTATGGCCTGGGTAATGGGCTTTACCATTGATCGCGTTTCCTTGTTTGCGCTCATTTTCTCAATTGGTATCCTCGTTGATGATGCCATCGTTGTGGTGGAAAACATCTATCGAAGGTGGCTGGAAGAAGGCTCTATGAGCACAGAGATAGCGGTAGATGCGGTGAGGGAAGTCGGTAACCCAACCATTCTCGCTACATTCACCGTCATTGCCGCATTACTGCCAATGGGCGCAGTTAGCGGCATGATGGGGCCGTACATGATGCCAATTCCGGTGCTGGGCTCAGTAGCGATGCTGTTTTCTCTGTTTGCCGCTTTTGTCTTTACCCCTTACCTGGCAATGCGTCTCAAGCCAAGTCTCGCCTATTTGAAGAAGGCAGAGAAGAAAGAGCATGAAAGCAACGAGCGACTGGAACGCTTTTTTCGCAAGGTACTGACTTCACTTATTTCAAATAAAAGGAACGGCAGATTATTCCTGATTGGTTTGTTTGTTGTTTTCTTTGCCTGTATGTCTCTGTTTTATTTTCACCTTACCCGGGTGAAGATTTTACCACTGGATAATAAATCTGAATTTAATGTAGTGGTTAATATGCCTGAAGGCAGCGCACTGCCGGATACCAGCAACATTGTTTTCAAGCTAACCAAGGCGCTGCAGACTATTCCGGAAATTACACAGTTACAGAGCTATGTCGGCACGTCGTCACCGTTTAATTTTAACGGCCTGGTACGTCATTCGTATTTGCGCCATCAGCCATGGGAAGCAGATATCCAGGTTGAACTGGTTGATAAGAGTGATCGCAGTAAGACGAGTCATGATCTGGCTGAAGAGGCTCGTGCAATTCTGACCCCAATTGCAGAACAGGCAGGGGCAAGAATTCAGGTTGTTGAAATGCCACCGGGACCACCAGTATTGCAGACCATGGTTGCTGAGATTTATGGCCCAGATGCCGAAACGCGACGCCAATTTGCCCGTGATATGGAAGCAATGTTCCAGAAGGCAGAGTACATCACAGATGTCGACACCCTGATGCCTGATGAATATGATATGTGGCGCTTCGAGATTGACCGTGAGAAGGCGATACGAAGAGGTGTCAGCGTTGAAGCTATCAACCGGAATCTCGACATGGCCATGGGTGGCTACATGTTGGGCGATATAAAAGTTGAGCATATCCTTGAGCCACGTTTTATCGTATTGCAGACACCTTTAGCGCAACGCTCGCAGTTAAATCAAATGCTGCAGTTACCGGTTGCATCCGCTACAGGTACATCTGTTCCAATTGCTGAACTAGGTGAGTTCAGAAAGGTCAAGCATGATCCGATAATCTTTCATAAAGACCTGCAGCCTGTTGAATTTGTTACCGGTGAGATGACCGGTGAACTGGCGGCTCCGGTCTATGGCATCTTCGATATAACATCACAGGTTGAAGACTATATCGCCCCGGACGGAGTCAAGCCTGAATTCTCCTGGTATGGCACACCTGAGGACACATCGAAATCAACCTGGGAGTGGACAGGTGAGTGGACTGTAACGTGGGAGACCTTCCGCGATATGGGTGGTGCATTTATGGCTGCACTGGTGCTTATCTATATTCTTGTTGTCTGGGAATTCGGCAACTTCATTATGCCGGCAATTATTATGTCGCCAATTCCGTTGACCCTGATTGGTATTGTTCCCGGTCATGCACTGCTAGGAAAGGAATTTACCGCTACCTCAATGATCGGCTTTATTGCCCTGGCGGGTATTATCGTACGAAACTCAATATTACTAGTTGAGTTTGCTCGCGACATGGTAGAGAAAGGTCATCCAGTCAGTGAATCAATGATTCTTGCCTGTAAGGCAAGAACCCGGCCAATCGTAATTACCGCTCTGGCTCTGGTTCTTGGATCTATGTTTATCCTCACTGATCCAATTTTCAATGGCATGGCTATCACATTAATGTTTGGTGTTATTATCTCAACAATTTTGACCCTGCTAGTGATTCCGCTTGGATGCATTAGTGCACGCCAGTCATTTAGTGATGGTGGGGTAGTACTGCCTCCTGATCCATTGCTATCAGGTCCGGACACATCAGGCTCAGGCAATTCGGCTAAAAAGAAATCTAGTTTGGCTGACATCGGTTTCAAGATCTGGTCAATGCTTTTTACCATTGGCAGCACAATCTTTTTTGCCATAAGAGCGGTATTTTTACTGATTAAAAATATTTTTGACCAAAGAAAGCGTCGGAAACAGTCAGTAGCCCAGCAAGCTGCTCTGAAGGCGGAAGAAGCCCGCAAGGCCGGAGAGATCCGTAAAGTAGAAGAAGCTCGCCAGGCCGAAGAGGCCCGTAAGGCCGAAGAAGTTCGCAAGGTAGAAAAGGCTCGACAGGCAGAAGAAACTCGCCAGGCCGAAGAGGCCCGTCAGGCAGAAGAAACTCGCCAGGCCGAAGAGGCCCGTCAGGCCGAAGAAACTCGCAAGGCCGAAGAAACTCGCAAGGCCGAAGAAACTCGCAAGGCCGAAGAAACTCGCAAGGCCGAAGAGGCCCGTCAGGCAGAAGAGGCCCGTCAGGCAGAAGAGGCCCGTCAGGCAGAAGAGGCC
>JASJFV010000220.1:0-2755 GCA_033791885.1 Gammaproteobacteria bacterium
TGAGCTGGTCGGCTACACCGATCACGGCGCATTCGGCGACATCGGCATGCCCGGATAATACTTCTTCCATCTGGCCCGTGGACAAACGATGGCCTGCCACATTGATTACGTCATCGGTTCGACTCATGATCCACAGGTAGCCATCTTCATCCTTGTAACCGGCATCACCGGTCAGGTAATAGCCTTCATATTTGGACAGATAGGCATCCATAAAACGTTTATCATTGCCCCACAGGCTGGGCAGGCAGGCGGGTGGCAGCGGCAGTTTGATAACAATATTACCCATTTCGCCCGCAGGCATTTCATCACCTTGTTCAGATAGAATTTGAACATCATAACCCGGCATCGCGACAGTCGGTGAACCGGGCTTGATTTCCATGGGCTCAATACCGAGTGGATTGGCGGCGATACTCCAGCCGGTTTCAGTTTGCCACCAGTGGTCAATGACGGGTTTTTGAAGTTTGTCCCGTGCCCAGAACAAGGTGTCAGGGTCGCATCTTTCACCCGCCAGGAACAGAGTGTCCATGCAGGACAGGTCATATTTTTTTAAATATTCACCTTCCGGGTCTTCTTTTTTAATGGCACGGAAGGCGGTGGGCGCGGTGAACATAACCTTCACATTATGTTCACTGATAACCCGCCAGAATGCCCCTGGATCCGGGGTGCCGACCGGTTTGCCTTCGTAGATGATTGTGGTACAGCCTTTCAGCAACGGCCCGTAGACGATATAGCTGTGGCCGACGACCCAGCCAACGTCGGATGCGGCCCAGTACACGTCGCCAGCGTCGACGTTGTAAATATTTTTCATGCTCCAGAGTATTGCCACGGCATGACCACCGTTATCACGGATAACACCTTTCGGCTGTCCCGTAGTACCGGATGTATAAAGAATATAGAGCGGATCGGTGGCGGCAACCGGCACGCAGTCTGCAGGCTCGCTGGTGGCGATTTCATCATCCCAGTCAAAATCGCGATTTTCGATCAACTTACATATGGTTTGAGATCTTTTTTTAAGAATACAGGTAGTGACCTTGTGACTGGCTAGCTCAATGGCGTTATCAATCAGGGGTTTATAATGCACAACCCGGCCCTGTTCGATACCACAATAGGCGGATACGATGATGTTGGGTTTGGCATCATCAATGCGCGTTGCGAGTTCGTTGGCTGCAAAGCCACCAAATACCACCGAATGAATTGCACCGATGCGGGCACAACTAAGCATGGCAATAGCCGCTTCGGGGATCATGGGCATGTAGATAATGACGCGATCACCTTTTTTTGCACCGTGTCTTTTCAACACACCGGCAAACGAGGCGACCTGTTGCTGTAATTCCTTATAGGATATTGTGCGCTGTTGACCGGTGATCGGTGAATCGTAAATAATAGCAGCCTGTTCACCACGGCCGGATTCAACATGACGATCCACCGCGTTATAGCAGGTATTGATTTCAGCACCTATAAACCAGCGAGGTACCGGTTTGGCCTCCAGGTCCAGCACCTGGTCCCATTTTTTATACCAGTGCAGTTCTTCCGCGGCGTGCGCCCAGAAAGCATCCGGGGCTGAAAGGGATTGCAGATAAAGTTCGTTGTATGTGGCCATCATTCTCTCCTTATCTGTCCTGCCATTTTTCAATACTAGTGTTCTGGCCCAGCAAAAGGTTGCTCCTAATATTTGAATATGTGGGGTCAGGGTAAAAGTGCTCAGGACTAGTACACTGGGCCTCAACTATAACCCTAAACTATATGCAATTGAAATATAGACAAAAGTTGAACATTTTTCGAATGATCTGTTCAGATTCCCTGGAGGACTCGTTGAGCGACCAAATAGATCAAAAGGGCTAAAAAAGGATATGCATAATTAATCAATATGGAATAGAAGAATAATGGATTGGTTGAAACGTAGGTTTTTACTTTATATTTCTTACTCAGCTACCAATATCTGAGGTCAGAGCCAATGTCAGTAAGTTAAGGGAAATAAGTATCATAGTAGGGTGCGCCGTGCGCACCAAAATCCCAGCCAGTAAGAATTTTCACGGTGCGCACGGCGCACCCTACACTGGAAAACATTCCTAACTTACTGGCATTGAGGTCAGAGCACAGATTTCTCTAATATAAGAAACAACTAAGGTCTGACCATTATGACAGTACAAATACTGGAAAAGATAGACGAAAGGTCATTCTAATTAACAGAAAGGCGAAGCAAGGCTTCGTTCTGGTCAATGAAAAACTGGAAGTGTCTCAGAAAATTCATACCCAGCAAACCATCAATATTTGAGTCTCCAGGCGAAGCCAGCACGCCAACTTCGAGTTGATTGACTTGCCAGTCACCCACAGAAAGGGAATCAAGTACATAAATAGGCGCCCGAACCAGGCCATTTGCTGTACTAAAGACGCCGATCCTGCCGGTGTTTTTATATTGGATGTCACCTTGCTCAAACACATCGGCTGTGAGCATTGTCAACGACGCACCCGTATCAATGAGTAGCCGTATGCTTCGATTACGGGCAGAACTCGCATCTACTATAAAATGATTGCCACTTCGGTGTAACGGAATGCCGACAACCTCTGTCGCAGAAACCTGTGGCTCTGTATCCTGCCTCTCGTCCAACGCAACAGTTATCTCCGAGAGCATGACCTGTGCCTGTGCGCCTACATCTGGGTCCTGCGATACCAGCAGTAATGAGCGTCGGGCTGCCTCTATGTCGTCAAGCGCCAGCTGCGCGGTAGCGAGTCCAATGAACCAGGGCGCATGCTC
>JASJFV010000221.1:0-3053 GCA_033791885.1 Gammaproteobacteria bacterium
AGGATATGGGCAACGCCGTCCTGAAGGCACAGGGTGTCGATGTTGAAAAAAGCATAGCCCAATTGCAGACGTTGAAAGGGGAATTTGACAAAGAAGGGTTAACCGACGAGCAGAAGAAGAAAGTGCAAACGGAGGCCATGGGGATCCAGCAAAAGCTGCAACAGGCACAGGCCGCCGCGATGGCCGACCCGAAGATCCAGCAGGCCGCCGCCAAGATAGAAAAGGACCTGATTGCCGAGATGACGAAACTGGATCCAGCTGTTCCTGAAATGTTAAAGAAGCTGGATAGCCTGGATCAGCAGATGCGCCAGGCCATGATGGGTGCCCACGGCAAGAAGTAGTTCGCAAAACGTTCTGGAGTCCACCACTTGAGGCGGAAGTCCAACCCAGGCTTTGTGGACTCCAGCAGCAAAAAAATAAACTCAATAATTCTAACTTTATAGTAAAGGAGCCGGAGTGATTAAATTTATATCACTCCAAGCCATTTAATCGATTATCACCTTTTCCTGGTCTATTAGTGTGATGCTTCCGTCGGCATGAACGTTTACCAACCACCGCACGCCAGTCTGTCTGCTATCGGCTGTAGACTCAACCGGTCAAATACAACACATGCATTAAAACGGTCTGCCGCTGTTTCAAACTCTAATGTTTTCCCTGGTCTTTCCATTTTCGGATTAAGTGATTAATAAAACCGAACACGCAATACGTATTTTCTTTCCCTCAAGCTTTTGAAGCAATTTTACGCAGCTTTGGTTTTTTTATCCTGGCATCCTTAAACCATCCGGGCAGAGATACCCAGCGGCGTTCTCCCAGCACCAGCATGCAGGGTGTCAGCACCAGTGTCAGTATGGTTGCGAAAGTCAGTCCACCGGCGATCGCGGAGGACAGCTGTGTCCACCATTGTGTTGAAGGTGCGCCAAAGGCGACGTGTCGGTCAATCAGGTTAATATTGAGAGATAGAACCATCGGCATCAAGCCAAGCACCGTGGTGATAGCGGTGAGAAAGACCGGGCGCAGACGCAAGGCGCCGGTCTCCAGCGCAGCTTCCACGGGCGACAACCCATCATCGTGTCGTATGCGGTTATAGGTATCGATCAATACGATATTGTTGTTCACAACTATACCCGCCAGGGCAATGATACCCAGGCCAACCATAACAATGCCGAAGGGCTGGTATGTCACCAGCAGGCCAATCAGTACGCCTGCGGTAGAAAACACTATGGCTGAGAGAACGAGGGCTGCCTGGTACAGACTATTGAACTGTGTCACTAGGATCACCATCATCAGGAAGATAGCAATGCCGAACGCCGACATCAGGAAGACTGCCGCTTCACGCTGTTCCTCATCCTCGCCCTTGAAGGTGACCGTAATGAAAGGGTCAGGTTCTTCCTGCAGCAACCGCGTCCTGAGACTGTTGACCGCATCATCCACCAGCATGCCTTCTTCAACATCCGCTTTGATAACTACCACACGCTGGCCGTCAATGCGTGTCACTGTACCGGTTTTGTGGCCGGGTTCAATGGTGACAAAATTCCCGATCGGAATCTGACCCCGTATGGTTGAAATCGTCAGATGGTTCAGGCGATCGAGGTTACGCTCTGAAACCGGGAAGCGGACGCGGACATCAACTTCATCATCCGTATCATCAGGGCGATAGTCTGTCACCTTGATACCACCAGTCAGCATTTGTACAGACTGGCCCAGCATAGTGACATCTACACCATAGCGGGCAGCCTGCTCACGATCAATTTTCAGACGCCATTCAATGCCTGGCTGCGGCAGGCTGTCTTCTACGCCAACAAAGCCCGGTGTCGCGTTCATTATCTGTTTGATTTTTGCCGCTGCAGCCAGCATCTTGTCCTGATCGCGTGAGGCGACCTGGATCTGTATCGGTTTGCCCTGCGAAGGACCATTCTCTGCCTTGGTGAACTCAATCATAACGCCAGCGATGTCACTGCTACGCTGCCGCATGTCCTCGAGAATTTCGCTGGCCGGGCGACGCTGTTCCCAGTCAATAAACTCAAGCATTATGACGCCAACAACATCCTCTGCACGATCAGTACCCGAGACACTGTTAAAAGATCGACTGCTTATCGATTTCAGCTCAGGCATATCCAGAATGCGTCGTTCTACTTCTCGCAGCAGACCATCTTTTTCATGAATCGACAGGTCACCGCGTGCATGCAGCTGAACCTGCGCAAACTCAGGCTCCACCTCTGGGAAAAATTCCACCCCGCGGCCGAGTTTGCCATAGATCATATATGTGCCTATCAACGCTGCCAATGCAACCACCAATACCATGCCCGGTCGCTTCAGCAGTTTTGCCAGCATGGTGCGGTAGGCGCTGGCCATTTTGCCTGCATGGTGGGCAACAATTACGGGATTCTTGTTACCGCCGAGACTACCGCCGAGGACAGGGATAAAAATCAGCGCCATGGCCAGTGAGGCTGTCAGGCAAATAATGACCGTGATTGGCAGATATTTCATGAATTGACCGACCATACCGGGCCAGAACAGCAACGGCAGGAAAACAGCCAGCGTTGTCATCGTAGAGGCGGTGACAGGCCAGGACATACGTTTCGATGCGGCCTTGAAAGATTCTTTCAGGTTCATGCCATCAGCACGGTTGCGCTCTGCCAGTTCCGAGATAACGATCGCCCCATCGACAAGCATGCCAACCACCAGGATAAGGCTGAAAAGCACCACCATGTTCAGGGTGTATCCCATTGAAGAAATCACCAGGATCCCGGTCAGAAAAGCACCGGGTATGGCAATGCCGACGAGGATAGCGGAGCGCAAACCGAGTGCCGCCACGATAATGACCATGACGAGAATAATGGCCGTTAGAACATTATTGGTCAGGTCAGACAACATGGTCTTTATCTGCGATGACTGGTCCTGCATGTACGCCACACGGATGGTATCCGGCCAACGTGCACTCTCTTCATCAACAATTGCCTGCACGGCTTCAATAGTTTCAATTATGTTGGCGCCTATGCGCTTTGATATCTCCAGCGTAAGCGACGGCTGCCCGCCCACACGAGCAAAGCCCT
>JASJFV010000222.1:0-30697 GCA_033791885.1 Gammaproteobacteria bacterium
GGTGAATTATAGGCGAATCTTGACCAGACCATCACACAATAAACATGAGCATTTGTTGCTAAATCTTAGTAATTCACAACAGTCTGTGTTTTTCAGTTGCTCAGTGCAGGGATTATCGCGCTATATTGGAGCCACCGCAAACTGCTACAACCACTTGGCGACACGCTCGGCAAAGTAAGTCAGGATTCCATCTGCCCCTGCACGTTTGAATGCTAATAGTGATTCCATCACAACGGCTTTTTCATCGAGCCAGCCATTTTCTGCCGCAGCCATCAGCATCGCATATTCGCCACTGACCTGGTAAGCGTAAGTTGGTACGCCAAACTGTTGTTTGACCCTGCGAACAATATCAAGGTAGGGCATGCCCGGCTTCACCATCACCATGTCAGCACCTTCGGCAATATCGAGTCCAACTTCACGCAGTGCCTCATCGCTGTTAGCTGGGTCCATCTGGTAGCTGTACTTGTTGCCCCCGGCGAGATTAGCGGCAGAGCCCACTGCATCGCGAAACGGCCCATAAAAGGACGAGGCATACTTGGCTGAGTAGGCAAGTATTGCTGTATGTATGTATGCATTATATTCCAGCGACTGGCGAATTGCACCGATTCGGCCATCCATCATATCCGAAGGTGCAACAACGTCTGCTCCCGCTTCGGCGTGTGACAGAGACTGTTTGACCAGGACTTCGACAGTTTCATCATTCATCACATAGCCGGTATGGTCAATCAGTCCATCCTGGCCATGACTGGTAAAAGGGTCAAGAGCAACATCAGTGATGACACCCAGTTCAGGCACGGCTGTTTTTAGTGCTCTGACGGCACGTTGGGCAAGCCCTTCAGGGTTATAGGCCTCTTCTGCCAGGTCGGACTTTTTTTCCAGCCCAACGACTGGAAACAGCGCAACAGCTGGCACACCAAGACTAGTCAGGCGTTTTCCCAACTCAATTAAGAGGTCAATGCTGAGGCGTTCAACACCTGGCATAGATGTGATGCTTTCTGTCTGTTTGTCACCCTCGATAACAAATACCGGCTGGATGAGGTCGGCTGGTGTGAGTGTGTGCTCACGCATCAAAGCGCGACTGAAAGTATTGCGTCGCATACGTCGCATGCGTGTGCCCGGGTAGCTGGTGTCGAGCGTATCCATTGTCTGATTACCTGTTTCGTTCTGGTTTAAGGTTACCTGCCCTTCTTTTCTCATGTATTGAGTAGAGTCTGCTGCAGATATCCTCGATAGTGGAAGATTCTTCAATAAAGATAAGTTTGTTCTGACTTCGATAATATCTGATTAGTGCTTTGTTTGCGCTGTTTTGCGGTTCTTTTGTTGACACTATGATTAAGCTGGCAGCGAGTGGTTGACCTGCACGGGCCAATGCTATGTCCAGCGACTGTGCCTGAGTGACATTCTGCGGGTATTGATTAAGGAGGAATCCACTGTGCCTCTGCTGGCTGGCTTTGGTATTGATAATATTATCAATGATCTGCTGAATATCTCTATCGTCAGAGGGCAATCCACTAGACGGTTCCAGTGTTTGAGTTACTGAAATGATTTGCAGCTCGAGCGCATTAGCCAGCTGGGGTGCAATGTCAGTGTCTAGCCGACCTGGCAAAGCAATACGCATTTTTTATTATCCTGAACAGTTAATTGCATGTTTTTAAATGTATTTTCAAGTATCAGGTGATTATAAGCTAATAGCATTCTGAGCTTCTGTAAAAATTATTGTCGAGATCGGCGTGGTAGATAAAAGACTCGCTAGCAGATCGTTTAATACACATTAAAGTTGCGACAATAGTGCATTCGAGGCAAAATTGCGGGTTGAGGTCCAACTATGTCAACCAAAATATCCGACTTTACAGAATCTGAACAGTGTGTCCTTGCTCTTCTCGCGGCGCAGGCAGATAACGAGGCTCAGCGGACAGGCAGTATTTAAAGTCGTCGAAAAAGCTTCTGAAAATATTCATATTTTAACAAATCCACCGTCCAGGCAGCTGGTAAAGGGTCTGCTAGCGGTGATCAACGAGGAATTAGAAAAATGGCTAAGAATGCATTTTATGCGCAGTCTGGTGGTGTAACCGCCGTTATTAACGCGTCCGCCTGTGGCGTTATTGAAACAGCCCGTAAGCATGGTGATAAAATCGGCACCGTTTATGCTGGTCGCAATGGCATCATTGGTGCGCTGACCGAAGACCTGATTGATACTTCTCTTGAATCGGATGCGGATATAGCTGCATTGCGCCACACCCCTTCTGGCGGTTTTGGCTCCTGTCGATTCAAACTCAAGGGACTGGAAGAAAGTAAGGCTGAATATGAACGTCTTATCGAAGTATTCAAGGCACATGATATCGGATATTTCTTCTATAACGGTGGCGGCGATTCAGCCGACACCTGTTACAAAATTTCACAGCTATCTGAAAAAATGGGTTATCCCATCCAGGCAATACATGTACCGAAAACAGTCGATAATGACCTGCCAATAACAGATACCTGCCCTGGCTTTGGTTCAGTTGCCAAGTACATTGCCGTTTCTACTCTTGAAGCTTCCTATGACGTTCGTTCAATGGCCAAAACATCGACCAAGATATTTGTCATCGAAGTGATGGGGCGTCATGCAGGCTGGATTGCTGCTGCCGGCGGACTGGTTGAAGACCAGGGTATTCCAGTAGTGATTCTGTTCCCGGAAGTGGAATTTGATAAGGATAAATTCATGGCGAAGGTTAAGGCCAAGGTTGCAGAACATGGTTTCTGCACCATCGTTGTCTCTGAAGGTGCACATTGGCCAGATGGCAAATTCCTCGCCGAGCAGGGAACACGTGATGCCTTTGGTCATGCCCAGTTGGGCGGTGCGGCACCCGTTGTCGCTAACATGGTGAAGGATGAATTAGACCTTAAGTTCCACTGGGCTGTGGCGGATTATCTGCAGCGTGCTGCACGTCACCTGGCATCCAAAACTGATGTTGAACAGGCTTATGCAGTGGGTAAGGCAGGTGTTGAATTTGCCATCAATGGTGATAACTCCATCATGCCTGCAATCGAGCGTGTTTCAAATGAGCCGTATGAATGGAAAGTGGGCAAGGCACCGCTTTCAGAGGTTGCCAACGTGGAAAAAATGATGCCGATGGATTTTATTACCGATGATGGTTTTGGTATTACCGATGCCTGTAAGGAATACCTGCTGCCGTTGATTCAGGGTGAAGATTATCCACCGTACAAGAATGGTCTGCCGGATTACGTCACTCTGAAAAATATTTCGATTGACAAGAAACTGCCTGTTTTCGAGGTTTAATCAAAAAAGCCCTGGTGATTGTCTGCCAGGGCCTCTATCTAACTCAGGGCTGGAACAGGTGTTCGATTTTTTCATGGGTACCCGGTTTGATGGTGAGCTAGCAGTTTCGGATAAAAATAATCCGGATGGCAAACAATAGTATGCAGTATAATTGTGGCGGATTCGGTTGTTATCCGCATATTTTATGCCCAGGGCAAAACTATTGAATACAAGTTAGATGAAAGACCCTGTATCTTGTGGTATTGATTTATGTCAAATTAATGCCCCCGTTAATGCGGTATAAACAAACGTTCAGATCTGACACTGGAGAAAAATATGTCAACTACGCAATTGTTATTTATCATCTGGGCAGCCTTGCTGGCTGTCGTTTACGGTATTGTTACAACAAAATGGATCAAGCGCCTGCCCTCTGGTGATGCGCGTGTGCAGGAAATTGCCGAGGCAATTTCCGAAGGTGCCCGCGCCTATCTTGCACGTCAATATAAAACAATTGCCTTTGCCGGCATTATCGTCTTTGTCATCATAGGTTATTTCCTCAACTGGAGCACCGCTATCGGTTTTGCAATTGGTGCTATTCTTTCAGGGGCTGCCGGATTTATCGGTATGAATGTCTCTGTGATGGCCAACTCACGAACGGCTACAGCGGCACAGAAAGGGGTCAATGCGGCATTCCAGGTAGCCTTCCGCGGCGGTGCAATTACCGGAATGCTGGTGGTTGGACTGGGACTTGCTGGTGTGGCTGGCTATTACGCCATTTTGCTGAATATGGGTATGTCTGATCAGGAAGCCCTGCATGCCCTGGTTGGTGTTGCCTTTGGTGGTTCGCTGATTTCTATATTTGCTCGACTGGGTGGTGGTATCTTCACCAAGGGTGCTGACGTCGGTGCCGATATTGTCGGTAAAGTGGAAGCCGGTATCCCTGAAGACGACCCTCGCAACCCTGCAGTGATTGCGGATAATGTCGGTGATAATGTCGGTGACTGCGCGGGCATGGCAGCTGACCTTTTCGAGACTTATGCGGTGACCATCATTGCTACCATGTTACTTGGCGGTCTCCTGTTCCCCGAATTAGGTTCCAGCATCGTGGTTTATCCATTAATGCTTGGCGCGGTGTCTATTATTGCTTCCATCATCGGCACCTTTTTTGTCAAAGTAACCGATAAAGGCCGTATTATGATGGGGCTGTACAAAGGTCTGATCGTATCAGGGCTGCTTGCCCTGGTTGCGTACTACTTTGTTACTCGTTCAATGATGGGTGAATCCATGATGATTGACGGGGTTGCTGTCCCCAGTATTAACCTGTTCTATGCCTCTGCAATCGGCTTGGCGCTTACCGCTGCCATGGTAGTGATAACAGAATACTACACGGGTACAGAGTTCAAACCGGTCCGCGATATAGCTAAAGCCTCAACAACCGGTGACGGCACAAACGTAATAGCCGGTCTTGGTATTTCAATGAAATCAACGGCATTGCCAGTCATGGCTGTCTGCGCTTCAATCTGGGCTACCTATGAACTGGCAGGACTCTATGGTGTAGCTGTTGGCGCTACTGCGATGTTGTCTATGACTGGCATCATCGTTGCACTGGATGCCTATGGACCTATCACAGATAATGCCGGCGGTATTGCGGAAATGGCAGAGCTGCCAGAAGAAATTCGCAATATCACTGACCCTCTGGATGCAGTGGGTAATACCACCAAGGCGGTTACCAAGGGTTATGCCATCGGATCAGCCGGACTGGCAGCACTGGTACTGTTCGCTGACTACACCCATGCTGTTGGCGAAAGTATGACTTTTGATCTATCTAACCACATGGTGATTATTGGTCTGTTTATCGGCGGTATGGTGCCGTATTTGTTTGGTGCCATGGCCATGGAAGCGGTCGGTCGTGCAGCAGGTGCTGTTGTTAATGAAGTCCGCCGTCAGTTTAAAACTATGCCGGGCATCATGGATTACACACAGAAACCGGATTACTCCCGTGCGGTGGATATGTTGACCAAGGCAGCAATTAAAGAGATGATTATCCCATCGCTGCTGCCATTGCTCATCCCTGTACTGGTAGGTGTTCTGCTCGGTAAACAGGCTCTCGGTGGTATGCTGATCGGTAGTATCGTCACCGGCATCTTCCTCGCAATCTCAATGACCACCGGTGGTGGTGCCTGGGATAATGCCAAGAAGTACATCGAAGATGGGCACTTTGGCGGCAAAGGCTCAGATGCCCACAAGGCTGCAGTTACAGGCGACACAGTCGGCGATCCATACAAGGATACTGCGGGTCCCGCTATTAACCCAATGATCAAGATTATTAATATTGTTGCGTTGTTAATCGTTCCAATTATCTAATCTTTATCGCTGTTTGTGAAAAAGGCCGGACATTGTCCGGCCTTTTTTTTGTTTTCTTGCACCGTGCAACAGTATAATCCACCGTTTTAAACGGCGAGAATATAATAATGAACCTGGAGAAAGTGTCATCAGGCAATGATATGCCTAACGAGATCAATGTAATTATTGAAATACCCTCTCATTCAGATCCTGTCAAATATGAAGTAGACAAGAAGACGGGAGCGATGTTTGTTGACCGCTTCATGGGCACCGCTATGCATTACCCGTGTAACTACGGCTATGTACCCCATACGCTGTCGAAGGATGGTGACCCTGCTGATGTTCTTGTCGTAACGCCGGTCCCCCTTATTACCGGTTCTGTTATAGCCTGCCGCCCTGTCGGGGTGCTGAAAATGACCGATGAATCAGGTGATGACGCAAAAATTCTAGCAGTGCCTACGACCAAGCTATGCCGCAGCTACGAATGTGTCAGTGTACTAAAAGATATGCCAGATATTCTGCTTAACCAGATTGCCCACTTTTTTGAGCATTACAAGGATCTTGATGAAGGGAAATGGGTTCGTGTTGAAGGCTGGGGTGGTGTCGAAGATGCCAAGGCCGAACTGCTTGCCAGTGTTGAGATGTTCCAGCAGGCACCTGAGAAACCAAATTTCTAATATTTTTAATGTCTGTCAGGCATTTAGTTCTTCTCGCTATTCTGATTTCAAGTCTGCCTCTACCAGCAGCTGAAACGGGTATAAATGCTACAAATGCAGTTGCTACTTCTTCCGAGAAGCGGCAGCTGTCGGTCAGAATGCAGGCATTGCTCGACACGTTTACGACACCAGAAATGGCCTTGCAGGCGTCTCGCAAGTATCAGCAAAATGGACAGTTCGGACTGTCTAAAATAGTTTTGCAGCATGGCATAGCGCTTGCGAAAGCATCAGGTAGTGAATTTGTAGAACTAAGCACTGAGCTGGAATATTCCATGCCCGTGTTGCAGGCCAAAGAGCTGATGGTGATGGGTAAGCCGGAAGAAGCGGAGGTGATTCTGCAGGGTCTGGCTGAAAAGTTCAGCACAGACCAGAGGCGCGTGGATGAAATCACTGCATTGATCGGCGCACTGTCTCAATCCAGGCTTCTTGCTGCTGCAAAACTGAATAACGAGCGTGATGTAACACGTGACGTCCGTAAGCGCCTTAGCGAGTATTACCGCAAAAATGGCGTGTTTCCTAATTTTTCTGAAATGAATAAAATATTACCGCCTGGCGATGCGGTGTTGCAGAATTATGAAATTGTCTATTTCAAAGCGGTCCCCAATGCCTATCGGCTGGTATTGCGCAATGTTTATAATCCGCAGAATATGCTGAAGATTGAGGCGACCGGATTACTTAAATAAGGTTCTGTTTTCTATCGAAGCAACGCAAGCGACTTATACAAATACAATGCATTGCTGTATGCCGCAGGGTTTATTTCGGTCAGTATAAAAATACTCTGCTGGCAGGTAATAAAAAACACGGTTCGAGCCGGGTTTTTTAAAGTTTGGTTTTTTTTCTAAAAGCCTAAGCTATCAGTTCACCTTTCATCTGACTGAACGCCTTTTTTTCAATCTGACGAATGCGCTCAGCTGAGACACCATACTTTTCTGCCAGCTCTGTCAGTGTAGCTTTAGTGTCATCAGCATTTAGCCAGCGTTGCTGAACTATATCCTGGCTGCGTTCATCTAGCTGTGCCAGTGCCATAACCAGTTTATCGCTGTTGCTGTTGGCGGTTGTATCTTTTTCGTACAGGATTTCAGGGTTGTAGCGATTGTCTGCAAGATAACCTGCAGGTGCTACATAAGCGGTGTCATCATCACTATCCGAATCCATATCAAAAGCGACATCGGCACCACTCATGCGTGATTCCATTTCCAGCACGGTCTTTTCAGGTACATCGAGATTACTTGACAGGGTCTTGACATCATTCTGGTTCATCCAGCCCAGGCGCTTCCTGCTCTTGCGCAGATTGAAGAATAGTTTTCGCTGCGCCTTGGTTGTTGCCACTTTAACAATTCGCCAGTTTTTCAGGATGTAGTCATAGATTTCTGAACGTATCCAGTGCATTGCAAAAGATACCAGGCGAACGCCGCGATCAGGGTCATAATTCTTTACTGCTTTCATAAGTCCGATATTGCCTTCCTGGATGAGGTCGGCAAGTGGAAGTCCATAACCAGTAAAGCCTCTTGCAGTCCGCACTACGAAGCGCATGTGAGAGTAGATCAGCTGCCGTGCGGCATCCAGATCTTCTTCGTTGCGATATCGCTTAGCCAGTGATTTTTCTTCGTCAGCCGTCAGCATAGGTGCAGCATTAACCGCCTGTAGAAAACTCGACAGTCCGGTATCAACCGATCCACCGGAAATAACTGGTAGTGTCTTCAGCATATAGTCAATCTCCCAAATAATTAATAGTTATATTTTAGCACTCAAAGGATTAGAGTGCCAACAGGTGCAAAAGTTCCCTTTTTGATGACCCTGTAAGCTATTGATTAATTATGATATTTTGGATATATAATGAATTGATTATTATATTTCATTCAGTTTTAACGCTGTAGAAATCCAGATAAGCACTACTTGCCAGGTTCAAACTGCCTGAGATAGACACCTACTGTCACTCTTGCCGATAGCCAGCCAATCATGGCACCGCTACTGACCAGCAGCAGCGAAGGAAGTAACTGCAGAGGGTCTAGACTGAAATCTATGCCATACATAGAGGAAAGAGAGCTTGTCGGAGCGCTGATAAAAGAGAACAGAAGGATGATGATAAGCAGTGCAAGGAGACCGCCTAGTAGTCCCTGTAACATGCCGGAATAAAGAAAAGAGCGGCGGATAAAGGCATCTGTGCCACCGATGAGCTTGATAATACGGATTTCTTCCTGGCGGTTTGTGATGGCAAGCCGAATGGTATTACCAATGACGAGAAAGACTCCCAGTCCGAGGATAATGGCAATTATCCACACAGCACGGGTAACAAGTTCAAGCAGTGCTGTAAGGCGTTTTATCCATTCTAAGTCGAATTGCGAAAGTTCAACCTGCTTGAGTTTGCCGAATTCTTCTATAAGTTCTGCAAGCTTGTCAGGGGAGCGGGCGATGTCGTCTTCCGGGTAGACAAGTAATACGACAGGCAGCGGGTTGCTGGTCAAGGAACTCAACGCATTTTGTAGGCCGGAGCGTGATTTGAATTCTTCCATTGCCTGATCTGGTGAAATCAGTTCCATATGCTTGATGGCAGGGTGTTGCTGTAGGGACTGTTTAAGGTCAGTTGCCTGCCTGATATCAATTTCCGCAGAAAGAAAAAGCGATATCTTTGCTCCATGCTCAAACTCTGCAGTGAACTTGTTAATATTTTCAAGTGCAGCAAACAGGCCGCCTGGGAGGGCAAGGGCGATGGCAATCACAGACACGCTCAAAGTACTGGAGAATGGGTTGCGACTTAAATCACCGAGAGCGCCAACCAGTGTTTGCAGGTGTCGTGTGAACCAGACAAGCATTAGGCGGTACTATTAGTTGTGGCCTGTTTTTCCATGTGGCCTTCCGACAGTGTCAGGCTGCGCTTGCCGAGGCGTTCAATATGGCGCAGGTCATGTGTGGCAACAACTACCGTTACACCGTGGTAATTAAAATCATGGAAAAGATCGAAAATTTCATCCGAGAGACCAGCGTCCAGGTTTCCTGTTGGCTCATCGGCTACCAGTAAACTCGGCCGGTTAACAACTGCGCGGGCGATACCAACACGCTGCTGCTCACCACCTGAGAGTGTAATGGGCTTCGCACGATCTCGATTTAACAGGCCCACTTTATCCAGTGCAGCATGAACTCTCCGGCGCAGGTCGCGTGGGCGGAATCCGCTGACGACCAGGGGCAAGGCAACATTATCGAAGACACTGAGATGATGTAGTAATTTATGATCCTGAAATACCATCCCTACCTGTCGGCGGAAATAGGGGATCTTGCGACGTTTGAGGCGTCCCAGGTTCTGGCCGTTAACGATAACCTGTCCACGAGTTGCGTGTTCAATCAGGGTGACCAGACGTAATAATGTGCTTTTCCCGGCACCTGAATGTCCAGTAAGGAAGACCATTTCGCCCTTCTCGATAATAAAAGAAACATCCCGTAAGGCGTCGTGCCCTTCCGGATAGCGTTTTGAAACATTGCTGAATTCAATCAGCATTTTGGCTGTTGTGATTAAACAGTGCGTGAACAAAATCCCGCGCATTAAACTGACGCAGATCATCAATGCCTTCACCAATACCAATGTAACGAATAGGAAGTTTTGTACGGTCAGCAATGCCGATGATGACGCCGCCTTTTGCGGTACCGTCGAGTTTAGTTAGACAAAGTCCGCTAACTTTCACACGCTTATCAAAACCTTCAAGTTGATGAATGGCGTTCTGTCCTATACCTGCATCCAGCACTAGCAAAACTTCATGTGGCGCACCGGCCAGTTTTCGTCCGGCGATGCGATAAATTTTCTCCAGTTCCTGCATCAGGTCACCGGAAGTATGCTGTCGGCCAGCGGTGTCGATGATAACGACATCGTTCTTGCGGGAGACGGCCGAGTCCAGTGCATCATGCACCACTGCAGCGGCATCTGCGCCCGGTTGCTGGGAGATGACATGGACCTGGTTTCTTTCTCCCCAAACCATCAGCTGTTCGCTTGCGGCTGCGCGAAAAGTGTCCCCTGCAGCGAGCAGGACTGATTTGCCCTGCTGTACAAGCTGGGCAGTTATTTTACCGATGGACGTCGTTTTACCGGCACCGTTGACACCGACAATCAGGATGACAAAGGGTTGCGTACCTGATGGTATGCTAAGAGGGACTTCACTAGGCTGTAATATCTCGAGGAGAACTTCTTCCAGTGCAGGATAGAGAGCATCAGCCTCAGTAATGCGGTCGCGCCGGATGATATCACCGAGCGAATCCATGATTCTCATGCTGGTATCTACACCGACATCGGCTAGAATAAGCAGTTCTTCCAGTTCATCGAGTGTTTGCTGGTCAATCTTCTTGCCAGCACCAAACAAACTTGAAAGGCCCCCCGTTAGCGACTGCCGAGTGCGTGACAAACTGGCACGCAGTCGTGTGAACAATTTGGGCTTGTTGTTGTCTATGATACGATCCTCCAAAAACCTTATCGTACCATTGTCGGCGTTGTTGGATGAAGGTCTAAAGGGTGTTTCTCTCAGATTTTTAATGAATATAGCTTAGGGTTTAGTGATGACAGGAAAATCTCTGCAAAGAGCCTCACAATATATTATCGCCATAGTGATGGCGCTTTCTTCAACCGCCTTTGCGGCACCTGAAAAATCAGGAGTCACTGAGGCCATGCTGAATAACGGGATGAAAATCCTGATCAAGCAGGATCATCGTGCACCGGTAGTTGTAGCACAGGTCTGGTACCGCATAGGCAGCAGCTACGAACCCGATGGAATAACCGGTGTCTCGCACGTGCTGGAGCACATGATGTTCAAGGGTACGAATAAATATCCAAAAGGCGAGTTTAATAGAATCATTGCTGAAAATGGCGGCAAAGATAATGCCTTTACCGGCAGGGATTACACTGCCTACTTTCAAACACTTGAAAAAAGTCGCCTGGCAGTCAGTATGGAACTTGAGTCAGATCGTATGCAGGGAATGTTGCTGGATAAGGATGAGTTCGCCAAAGAGTTACAAGTGGTTATAGAAGAACGCCGCATGCGTACTGAAGATAAAGCTGAAAGCAAAGTCTATGAAAAGTTTAACGAAGCTGCTTTCCCTGATCATCCTTACGGCCGGCCAGTGATAGGCTGGATGCGAGACCTGAAAGAGCTTGAAGTTGATGATCTGCACAAGTGGTATCAGCGTTATTATTCACCGGCAAACGCCATTCTGGTCGTCGTCGGTGATGTTGAGCCAGCGGAAGTCATTGCTCTTGCGAAAAAGTATTACGGGCCACTAAAAAGTACAGCAGTAGAGCATCCTCAACAACATAAAGTGGCAAAGCAAACGGCAACCAAAAGAATTACTGTTAGTGCTCCCGCAAATGTTCCGTATGTCATTCTCGGATTTCATGTCCCTGCCGTAGTTGATAAGCCGGAGCATGACTGGGAACCCTATGCTCTGGAAGTGATGTCGGCTATTCTGGACGGTGGCAGTGCTGCGCGTTTTTCAGATCAGCTCATTCGTGGGCAGCAGGTTGCTACAGCGATAGGAACTTCTTATGACCCATTTGCACGATTGGCAGGATATTTTTCGATAAATGGTAATCCTGCTAGAGACACTAGCGTTGAGAAGCTGGAAAAAGCAGTACTTGATCAACTGAAGATGCTTCAGGATCAACCAGTCAGTGAAAGCGAACTGCAACGCGTCAAGGCACAAGTCATTGCCTCGAATGTTTATGAGCGTGATTCGGTCTTCTACCAGGGCATGAAACTTGGCTTGCTGGAGAGCACGCTTAACGACTGGAGACTGTCAGAAAATCATAATGACAGGCTACATGCGGTGACAGCGGAGCAGGTCAAGTACGTCGCAAGAAAATATTTCCAGCCTGAAAATATGACAGTGGCAGAACTTGATCCGCTACCTATTGCCAGCGATACATCAGCAAAAATGATAAATAGTAAGGAGCAAAAAAATGCAAACTAGGCTGCTGGGGTTAATAGTCCTGTTTTTTATGCTGCCGGGTCTGGCACAAGCGGCTCCTAAAATTGAGCACTGGGTTACAGATAATGGCGCACGTGCATATTTTATCGAGACCCATGCATTGCCTATGGTCGATGTCAGACTGGTATTTAACGCTGCCAGTGCGCGTGAGCCTGCAAACCGCCAGGGGCTTGCAATGTTGACCAGTGACATGCTTCTCGAGGGAAGTGCTGGTATGGACAGCAAAGCTATTGCAGAAGGGTTCGAAGACCGTGGAGCTAAGGTAGGAACCAGCAGTCACAGGGATATGGCACTTGTCAGTTTACGCAGCCTGTCTGAAAAACAGTACCTCGATCCGGTTGTTGAGCTACTGGCAAAAGTAATTTCAGGCCCGACTTTTCCTGAAAAGAATCTAGCAAGAGAAAAAGCTCGTTCATTGCAGTCACTGGATCATAGCCTGCAGCAGCCGAATACAGTTGGCAAACGTCGACTCTATGAGCAGCTTTACAAGGATCATCCCTATGCCAACCACTCGTTGGGAACTCATGACAGCCTAAAAGCTATCAGCAGGGATGACCTTGTTGCATTTTACCGGCAATACTATGTTGCCAGTAATATGGTGATTGCTGTTGTCGGTGACCTGGATTTGGTTGAAGCAAAAGCGCTGGTTAAACAAATCAGTGAGAAACTCCCAAAAGGTAAGGCTGCCGCCATTTTGCCCAACGTGTCTGCTATCAGGAATGCAGAGCATCGTATTGATTTCCCTTCTACTCAATCACATGTGATGACCGCTTATCTTGGCATTAAACGTGATGACCCTCGTCACCTGGCCCTGAAAGTTGGCAATTACAGCCTCGGTGGAGGTGGTCTTCAGTCGCGAATGATGGATGAAATTAGAGGTAAACGGGGGCTGAGCTATGGTGCATATAGCTATTTTATTCCAATGCAGCAAAATGGGCCTTTCATCGCTTCCTTGTCGACAAAAAACGATACAGTAGAAGAAGCCTACTCAGTTAGTAAAGAAGTGATTGACAGTTTTCTAAAAACGGGTCCAACTGAAAAAGAGCTGGAGCTGGCGAAAAAGAATATTACCGGCGGTTTCCCTCTGACCATCGATTCCAGCAAGAAACTGGTCAGTACACTGGCTGCAATTGGTTTTTATTCATTACCCGTTGATTATCTCGATACTTATATTGAGCGCGTCAATGCGCTAGACAGGAAAGAAGTAACCGATGCCATGCAGTCAGTACTGGGTGCAGCCAATCGTGTGACGGTAATAGTCGGCGCGGGACAATAGTCGGGTGTGTAATAATCATGCGTCGATAATGACTAAGTGAACCAATGAAAACTAGCCAGGTAAGGATCATCGGCGGTGACTGGCGTGGTAGAAAACTTGAATTTCCAGCTACCGTGCAACAACTACGACCGACGCCCGGACGTATCCGTGAAACGTTATTTAACTGGCTCTCATACAGTATTGCCGGGGCACGTTGTCTCGACCTCTATGCAGGCAGTGGTGCACTGGGAGTTGAAGCCCAGTCGAGAGGGGCAGCGGAAGTGACTTTTGTTGAGTCCGAGCATAAGAGTGCCCGGTTGTTAGAAAAGAATCTGCAGCGCCTCGGCAGCACGGCTAAAGTTTATAACATGGATGCACGTCGCTTTGTCAGACAGGTAGAAGGGAAATGGGATATAGTTTTCCTTGACCCGCCTTACAGGCATGGTATGTTGCAGCAGATACTGAGACTTCTCCATGATCATGATTGCCTGGCAGAAAAAGCATTGATATATATTGAAGCTGAACGTGAGCTGGGTGAAATAAAACTACCGGCTGGCTGGAATTATATTAAGAACAAGAAATCAGGCCAGATCGAATATTTCCTGGCAACCAATAACCCCGAAGACTGAATATACTATGGCAATTGCAATCTATCCCGGTACTTTTGATCCGGCAACACTTGGTCATATAGACCTGATTTGTCGCGCAGCGAAATTGTTTGATGAGGTTGTTGTAGCAGTAGCAGGAAACCAGGGCAAGGCACCACTGTTCCCGCTTGAAAAAAGAGTAGCGATGCTGGAGGAGTCTGTGAATGATCTGGGCAATACTCGTGTCATTGGCTTTGATAACCTGCTAATGGATTGTGCCAGAGAGCAGAAAGCCAATACTATTATTCGCGGATTACGTGCTGTATCAGATTTTGAATATGAATTTCAGCTAGCGGCAATGAATAGACATCTGGATCCCAGTATTGAGACGACATTTCTAACCCCGGCGGAGCAATATGCATTTGTTTCATCCACGCTGATCAAGGAAGTCGCCTCTTTGGGTGGCGATGTCAGTGATTTTGTTCCGCCGCAGGTAATGAGGGCACTGCAGGGGAAATATTCGAACAGTGAATAAACTTGTTTTCTTGCCATATATCAATTTTTTCTGTTTGCTTTCAGGCTAAACTGTTAAAATTATCAATCACTATGGTTTTGTGATTTCTCTTATAATTCTGATTTTTCAACTGTCCCAATCTTTTGCGAGTAACAAAACATGGCTCTACTAATAACCGATGAATGTATCAACTGTGATGTATGTGAACCCGAGTGCCCGAATGAGGCAATATACCAGGGCGAAGAAATATATGAGATTGATCCAGACAAGTGCACAGAGTGTGTCGGTCATTATGATGAACCTCAATGCGTAGAGGTTTGCCCTGTGGATTGTATTCCGAAGGATCCTGACCATGTTGAGACAGAAGATCAACTAATGGAAAAATACAAAAGATTGCAGGAAGGATAAGCTGTACAAACCGTGATTTTTTCTCTGATTAGAAACTCGTTGCCGAACTGATATGCGATTTCATCCCGCTGTTCTTCTGTTAGGCGGGCTAATATTTCTTTTCTCTTTACCTGCACTAGCTGTCCAGCAAAGCGCTGGTCAGTCTGCTATTGCCTCTGCACACCCGATAGCCACCTCGGCAGGCTTTGAAATAATAGCCCAGGGCGGCAATGCCTTTGATGCCGCCGTTGCTGTGTCCGCTGCCCTGGCGGTGGTTGAGCCAATGGGGTCTGGTCTTGGTGGTGGAGGTTTCTGGTTGTTGCATCGTGCCAGCGATGGTTTCCAGATCATGCTTGATGGACGCGAAAAAGCGCCTGCAGCAGCCACCCGAACGATGTATCTGGATCAACAGGGACAGGTGATCGATGGCCTGTCACTCAACGGTGCACTGGCAGCAGCAATTCCCGGCTTACCAGCTGCCCTGGTCCACCTGGCAGCAAACTACGGAAATCTGCCTTTGCGCCAGTCGTTGCAACCGGCGATACGTGCTGCGGAAGAAGGCTTCACCGTCTACCCGAGATATCGGCGCTTGCTGAAGTTTCGTCAGCCACACTTGAATCCTGCCTCTGAAGAAATATTCCTTACTAAAAGCAACGAAGTACCTGCTATTGGCACGGTAATCAAACAGCTTGACCTGGCAGCGACACTTCGCCGGCTGGCGATAGGGCAGCGAGATGGGTTTTATAAAGGTGAGACGGCGGAGAAATTGCTTCACAGTGTTTCGCAGGCAGGAGGTATCTGGAGCCAGGCTGACCTTGATGCATACCAGGTTGTCGAAAGAAAACCCGTTATCGGCAGCTACCGTGGCGCGCGGATTGTTTCTGCTGCCCTGCCTTCATCCGGGGGCATAGTGCTGGTTGAAATTCTTAATCTGCTGGCAGATTTTGATCTCGATCAACTCTCTCCTGTAGAGCAAAAACAGAAAGTTATCGAAGCTATGAGGCTTGCATACAGGGATCGTGCTAAGTACCTGGGAGATAGCGATTTTGTTCAGGTTGATCAAGCACGCCTTACATCAATGGCTCATGCTGATCGACTGCGGGCGAATATAGGCAACCGGGCAACACCCTCTGATTTTCTATCCGATCTGCCTGTGCAGGAAGGCCAGGATACTAGCCATTTTTCGATCATTGACCATGCTGGCAACCGGGTGTCAGCGACACTAAGTATTAATTATCCTTTTGGCTCGGGAATGGTCGCTGCGGGCACAGGCGTCATTCTGAACGATGAAATGGATGACTTCTCTGCCAGCCCGGGGGTGGAAAACGGTTACGGCCTGGTTGGTTCCAGTGCGAATGCGATCGAAGCAGGAAAGCGACCTTTATCGAGTATGACACCGACCTTTGTTGAAAAAAATGATGCTGTACTCGTTGTTGGCACCCCGGGTGGCAGTCGAATCATATCCATGGTTCTGATAGCCGTTCTGGACTTTCTGCATGACAGGGGTGAAATTACAGACTGGCTGGCACGCGGGCGCTTTCACCATCAGTATTATCCTGATGTAGTGCAGTATGAAGCAGATGCACTTAGTGACTTAGAGCAGTCAGAATTGTCTGCAATGGGTTATGTCTTGAAGGCGCATAAGAGCAATTACGGCAATATGCAGGCGGTACTATTGAATATCCTGGACGGCAGCCTGCAGGCTGCCAGCGATCCACGCTGGTTGGGAAGGGCTGAAGTCAGGTCTGATCAGGCGAACCAGCCAGTAGAGCACCTGGAGATGAAAAAAACGGGCACTACTGATTAATATGCAGTGCCCTTTATAGAACCAGTAAATTTAAGCGCGGGCTATCGATTCTTCTTCTGCTTCAGTTGAGGCAAGAATATTTTCCATTTTACGGTTGATATGGTTCACCTTGTTACCCTGCTCGATGATTCCATCCCTGACATATTTCAGTTCTGCCAGTCGGTCATCAAGGGTATCGCTTGCCTTGTGAATGCGTTTAATACTTTCAAGGCGGCGCCGTAGCTGTATCTGGTGCTCTCTAATCTGCGATTCCATAGGTGACATAATGGTTTTCAGCCAGTTGTCTGCATCCTTGTTGGCTTTCTGAAAAATCTGTCTGATTCTTGAAGATACTGAATCAAAGAAACGTTCTGTGATCACACCCTGGTCAAGCATCACCAGTGAAGTGGTTTTTACAAAGCGCTCGCTACTCTGTTCTAGCCGTTTGATCTCACGCAGGTATTTTCTAGTCGAGTAGCCACCAGGCCTGATGTTCACCAGGCCGTGCTCTTCCTGAAACTTGGAATAGACACCCTGCATTAGCTCTTTTATTTCATTTGACTGATCCGAGGCAGCGTTAAATGCCTCGTATACAGAAGAAAAGAAATTCGTCATTGCAGTCTTGATGCCCCGGCTGGTAAAGCTAATTTTCATATTTTTTCGGGTTTTGGCAATCGTTGTTTCCATAACCTTGGGGTCAAGGTATTGATATAGCGCGACTGTCTGCCGAGTAAAGATGCTGCGCGTTGCCTGAAAACGTTGCAGACTGCGTTCAAGGTGTTCCTTGTCAGTCTTGACCTTGAGCAACATGTTTTCAATGACTTCGGCATTTTTACTGCTCAGTCCAGCAAGCTCAGATATATGCTCGTCAACGCCTGACAGGCGTTGCTCAATGATTAGTTTGACCGACCTGTCCATCTCCGCCATGTCGCGTTTTACATTGTCTGTCACGATATCTCGCTTGGCCGGGATAAGCATGTCAGACAAGGCATCTTCAAGTTCCATGATGCGGCTTTTGTTTAACAATTCATTTTTACCGCGAATTTTTGCAGCGAGTGCTTTTTGCGCCGATACTGGAAAGATCATCTTGTCATCAACATTTAGAATCTTTGCAGTTTCGTGAACCTGCCTATTTATCTCGTCGGAAATTTCATCATCATCGCGCAATTCGTCCCATAGCACATCAATCTTGTTCAGTATTACGAGACGGCCTTTTGCCCGCGACGTCATTTCACCCATGTTGATATGGTCTCGCCAGACGGCCAGGTCAGACTTTGTTACTCCGGTATCTGCAGCCAGAATGAACATGACACCATGAGCACTGGCGAGCATGTTGAGGGTTAATTCAGGTTCTGCTCCGAGCGCATTTAATCCCGGTGTATCGAGTATTACTAATCCCTTGTCCAGCAGGGGGTGTGGAAAATTAATGATGGCATGTCGCCAGCGGGGAATTTCAACTTCACCCTTTTCATCAAGATGCAGGCCATCCTCATGTCCCTCATCACTGGTAATATGCAAGCCCAGGTTTTCAGCATGTTCGGGTTTGACGGTATTGACTTCAGTGATGTGCTTGAGTACTTCAGCTATCTGTTCAGGAGAATCTATGTTCAGTGGGTATTCTGCCCATTCTTCAGGCATGTTTTTAAATTCCTGAATACTGGTGCCGGATGAGCGCGTATCAATGGGAAGGAGACGAATAGAAGGCTCAAAATTATGATCGTATAATAGTTCGCTTGGGCACATGGTAGTGCGTCCTGCACTGGATGGCAGTACGCGCTTACCCAGCGTGGAGAAGAAAATAGCGTTAATCAGTTCCGATTTACCACGTGAGAATTCAGCGACAAAGGCAATGTAAAGTTTGTCATCATTCAGCGTGCTAATGATCTGGTTGAGGCGTTGTTCGCTGTTAGCATTGGTTAAATCTTCAGCTTTGGCAACATCACTATACTTCTTAATGACGTTTCTGACCTGGATGCGCCATTCGCTGTATGCTTCAAAATCATCGATTATTCCATGTTTCGTCATCTAGCTGCCCTTTAGTTTGACCTACCCTTGAACTGTAACTATAGATTCAGGTCCAGAATATTACAAGATTTTACAGCAGTTCCATTGCAAACTTAATGTAGTTTATTAGGATCTGCAGGTGTTTTATCGTCAATTGCGGCTAAAAAATCGCATATTCATGACGCCGGGGCAAGCGATTACCGTTTTAGCGGTAGTTATTTCTGGCAGTACGGGCAATAAAAGCTTGAACGCTGACCAAGCTGTTTGCGCTTAATCAGATTTTCACATTGCAGGCAGTTTTGTCCTTCTCGCGCATAAACAGACAGACGTTGGCTGAAGTAGCCCGCCTGCCCATTACTGTCGGTGAAATCGCGCAGTGTTGTCCCTCCCGCAGCAATGGCCTGTGTGAGTGTCTTTTTGATTGCATGAACCAGCCTTGAGCAGGATTGGCGGCTCAGGCGCGTGGCGGCATTTGAAGGCCGAATCCCGGCATGGAACAGCGACTCACTCGCATAAATATTGCCGACCCCAACGACAATATGCGCATCCATGATGAGGTTTTTTATGCAGCAGCGACGTTTCCGGGTCTGTTTGAACAGGTATTCTGCATTGAAATCATCACTGAGAGGTTCTGGTCCGAGGGAAGCCAGCAAGGTATGTATCTGAGGAAGTTTATCTGTCCACAAAACCGCACCAAAACGACGAGGGTCTCGTAGTCGCAAAACCGAACCATTCTTAAAAAGAATCTCTACATGTTCGTGCTTTTCAGCAGGAACAGACTGCTTGAGGATGCGCAGACTTCCGGACATGCCAAGATGTACTATTAAATGCCCGTTACCACAGTCGAGTAATAGATACTTGGCACGGCGGCCAACACTGAGAATCTTCTGCCCAGGCAGGACAGATTGCAGTTCATCAACCGGTACAGGCCAGCGCAAATGCGGGTTATTAATACGCACTTCAGTAATGACCTGGTCGACAATTTGGGAAGATATTCCGCGTCGGGTGGTTTCTACTTCGGGTAGTTCAGGCATGGCTTTAGGATAAGTGGTCAGTGGGTGAGCGGTAGTTACTCCACAAAAATATAGTCTCTAGCATCGACTATCAATAAGCTCGGTAGCTATACAATTTATCAATACCTTAGATGATCAGGAATGACATAAGCTTAAGGGCAATGAGCGTCTGCGATAGCATCTGCTGTTGTCATTAAGTGTCTTGTAAGCGGAAATTATTCATTGTTCAATGTTATCTTCAGTTGGAATATTTTTCGACGTTAGAGTCTGCCTGGATATTGTGGTTATATTAAACGGTTAACAGGTACAATCTGTTTACGATTAAATTACAAGAGTAGATCTATGACAGACAAGGTTGAGCTGGTCAATGACGACAGGAGTTTTGCCACAGAGGCAGGAGAGAATATTCTCGCTGCAGCATTGCGGCAGGGTATAGTAATTCCACATAACTGCCGTAATGGGTTTTGTGGCAGTTGCATGGGCTTGCTGCATAGTGGAGAGGTTGAATATGAAGGTGATGAAAGACCGAAAGCACTGAGCGAAGAGAAGGCAAATGAGGGGTATATTCTTTGCTGCAAGGCAGAGACTAAAGCCGATATAAAGCTGGAAGTTGAAACCATTGATGCGGTAGCTGATATAGAAATCAAAACTTTGCCCTGTCGCGTGCATGGCTTAAAGAAATTAGCTAGCGATGTTATGTTAATGGAATTAAAGCTTCCTCCACATGAAAAATTTGAATTTCGTGCAGGTCAATATCTTGACTTCCTGTTAAGAGATGGCAGGCGCCGGAGTTTTTCCATGGCCAACTCACCATCGGCAGGAGATTTAATCGAATTACATATACGTGAAGTTCCAGGCGGCTCTTTTACCGGCCAGGTGTTTAATGAAATGGCGGAGAAAGAAATGCTGCGAATTCAGGGACCCTTTGGCACATTTATCATGCGAGACGACAATAGTCGCCCGGCTATATTAATTGCCGGTGGTACAGGATTTGCTCCGCTAAAAAGCATACTTGAAAAGGTACGAGAGGAAGGTTGCGACCGCCCGCTGCACCTGTACTGGGGAGCACGGGCAATCAAGGACCTGTACTTTGACGAGGAATTGAAAGAATGGACAGAGGAAATTGATTGCTTAAGTTATACCCCGGTACTATCAGAGCCTGATGCCGGGGATGGATGGCATGGTGCAAGTGGATGGGTGCACGAGGCAGTGATAGCAGATTTTCCGGACTTTAACGGATTTGATGTTTACGCCAGCGGCCCGCCGCCTATGATTAATGCTATTCAGAAAAGTTTCCCAGAAAACGGCCTGGAACAGGGCCATCTTTATTTTGATTCGTTTGAATATGCTAATGATGGAGCCTGAGTTTCCTGCGCTGTATCGAGTTGCTGGTTTTGGTCATGCTGAGTAGTGCTGACTTTCTCAGCGCTGTTTGCTGGTATGGCTAAGTTCGCCTGACGGCTGCCAAGACTGTGTTCGAGGCCACGCCTGTAAATTTCCAGTGCAGAGTCGTTTTCTTTCAGTGACTCGAGCAATTGGGCAAGTTCAAGGAAGGCCTCATTGCTATTGCCATTTTGTACCGCTACATCAAAAAAGCTGCGAGCCATCCCCCATAGCTTGTTCTTTACAGCTAATCTGCCCATGCATAGCATCAACGGTGTGTTGGTCGGGTGTTCAGTAAGCCAGGACTCTGCCTGCTTCAACTGTGATCCAGGGTCGGCTGTTTCTAACAATCCATAGATTTCGACAAGCTCTTCAGACCACTGCTGTTTCAGCGTATTTCGAATCAGGATTTCTGCTTCATTTTGCTTGCCAAATTTATTCAGGCTACGGCAATAACTTGCAATGACTGTTGTGTCTTTGTGCACTTTCTTTGGCAGCATTTTCCAGTAATTTTCGAGCTCTGAAACATTGTCGCTTGTTGCGAGAAGTTCAGTCGCCGCCAGCGTCTCCATAGTAAGCTGTTCATTTTCATTCAAACTGTGATGACGTTTCGCTACTGCCAGCACTGACAAAAGCTCCTGCCACTGCTTTTTTTCATTGAGTAGCCGGGTGAGGCATTTTGTTGCAGCAGAGTTTGCAGGAGATAGCTCATGCAAGGTGCGTGCACTTGCAAGGGCCTGTTCAATTTGACCTGCCTGTTCCTGTAATACGCAATGTGCAAGCCCGATGGACATTTCAGCATCGCCAGCTGAGGAGCTATCAAGATTGCTGGCTTCGGCAATATAGTCATCACGCTTCTGCTTGTCATCTTTTTGCTGTGCGATCCATGCAGCTGCAAGTAGATTGATTTCAGCCTGTGGGCTATCATCGAGTCTTCTGGTTAGCAGTTTCTCCGCCTTCTCCCAGTTTCCACTGATGGTTTCTAAAAGTCCCTTACGCGTGTCTTCAATGGCATGATCACGGTGACGCCTGACCTGCCAGCGTCGAACTTTCGTTGGTGTAGCAAATAAATTTTTCAGCAAACGGACTAGTAGATAAAAAGAGATGAATGCGAGGAACAGCCCGAGAGCGAATAGTGTCAGTGATGTTTCAACTGACCAGGGTTCACGGGTAATCAGGACATAACCGGGATTATCGACAAATACGGTAAGGGCAATACCAGCAGCCAGGGCGAGAAATAGTAACAGCAGGAAACGCATTATCTTTGTTTTCCTTCAGTAATCGCCTGCAGTTGGCTCAGCGATCCAGTGATATCAGGTAATTGAGGCGTTGGATTAAGTGCTGCTAGTTTTTCCAGTTCATCTAGTGCCCATTTCGCATTCTGGCTTTCGATGTTGAAATATTTATTTAACCATTGCTGTGTTTGTTGCAGCGTATTTTTATAGCTCTCATTGTCGTTTCGCAATAATGCTATGCGCGCTGTCATTAACAGCGCCTTGGTGTTTTCACGCAGGAAAAATGCCTGTTCAGGTGGTAGTAGTGGTACTTCAGGCTGGTCGATGCGTCGAATTTTTATCAGCCCGGAAAGATCCTGGCCGATTTGTTGCCAGACTGAATCCGCTTCAGCAGGGAGGCTTGCGATTGTTGTTGTTTGTTCGCTGGCTGTCCTCTGACCAACAGTCGGAATATGGTCGATTGACTTTTCAACGGCACTCAGACGATGGATGGTGCCTGCGAGGTCAATACGTTCAACCTGACGCAGACTGGCGATGTCGACTGCTATCTGCTGACGAACCGGTTGCAGTTCGGGATCAACACTTGCGGCAATTCTTCGATCTGCAATCTCAAGCGCTGCCAGTGCACCATCAATATTTGCCGCCAGTGAAAGCTGGTCTACAGCAAGCTGTAAAAGATGGTGAACTTCTTCCATCGACCACGTTTGCTGTGTGTTTTCAGTTTCTGAATTGCGCTGTGCCGTTGACTTTTTGATAGACTGGATTTCTGATTTTATCCCGCTGTACTGGCGCTCCTGGTTTTGCTGCACAAGCTGCTGATTATTCTCCAGCTCTGTACGTATGCCCTGCAGAGAGCTTTCGAGGTTGTTAAAGCTCGATGCAGTATGCTGGGAGCGATTTTTCTGCTGCATGTAGAGATAACCGCTAGCAGCAAGCGCACCGAGTGAAAATAGTATAGCTAAAACAGCGAGCGCTGATCCTGATTTGCTTTTGCTCGCCGAATCTTTTTTCTCAGCATCGGCGTCAGCAGGGCCTGCATCATCAAGCGCCTCTTCCGGCAGTATGTTGTCTAATTCTTTATTGTCCATGGTTAAATTTTCCAGTCATGCCCTTGCTCTGATGAGCATTCAGTGATTATTTCTTTGCAGCACAATTCGCCAGTACTGACTGAACTACATTAACATCACGTGCAGATGGCATAAGTATAGGAGTTAATTTGTACCCCAGTTTGCCACACAGTTCCACCATTGTAGATGAAATTACATACATGGGTGTGCTATTTAGCCGTGATAAATCCTCTTTTTTAACCATCTGGTATAAATTTTTAAGTCCTTCTGCACTGGTAAGAATGATGCCATGAATTGTATCGTTGTCCCAGAGGCTGGTGAGAATGTCGCTATCTGTAGATGGGCGCTTTCTTTCGTAACATTCGAGATAATCAACAATAGCACCTTGTTTACGCAGGCTGTCGGCAAGTTTTTCTCTACCACCATTACCTCGAAAAATAATGATACGCTTTCCATCCACTGAACTCATCGCGGGGGCTGATAACAGGCTTTCAGAATTGGCTGCCCCACTTGCAACGATATCAGCAGTGATCCCTTCAGCTTGCAGCTGCTGAGCTGTGCCACTGCCTATAGCCGCTATTTTAGTTTTTAACGGCCGGCCACCTGCTTGATTGATCAGTGCAGAACCAAAGATGGCGGCATTTCTACTAATAAAAATGGCAATGTCGTAAGAGCCCAGGGCTTTCGTCTGTACTAGCAATTGTTGATGATTTTCTGCGGCACTGATAGCGATGACAGGGAAATGAATAACATTTGCCCCGAGGCTCTTTAACATATCGATCAGACTTCCTGCCTGTGCGACAGGGCGAGTAACAATAATCGTGCAATTTCCAAGTGGATCAGTTGTCATTGTTGAAACACAGACCTTCGCCAGCGGCTATTATTCGCTGTAGACCTGGGCGAGAATATCTCCTGCACCTTTCTGCAACAGTTGCTTGGCCAGCTCCTGCCCCAGTTCCTCGGCATTTTGTGTCAGACCTGCAATATCTGCATGTAATAGAAGGCTGCCGTCAGGGCTACCAACGATACCGCGTAAGTGTAAAGTGTCTTCATGTATTTCTGAAAAACCGGCAATGGGAACCTGGCAACCACCTTCAAGCGTTGCATTCATGGCACGTTCAGCAATAACGCGCGCATGCGTCGGTGGATGATCGAGATGCATCAGTAAAGCCAGGGTCTGCTCATCATCTTTACGACACTCGACACCGACTGCGCCCTGGGCTACCGCTGGTAAACAAAGTTCCGGTGCCAGGGTTTCGGTTATGCGATCAGGCATTTCCAGGCGAATCAGCCCAGCGGCTGCCAGAATGATGGCATCAAATTCGCCTGCATCCAGTTTAGCCAAACGTGTATTGACATTGCCTCGCAGGGAAATGACTTCGAGGTCCGGCCGTGCTGCCCTTAACTGCATTTGCCTGCGCATACTGGAGGTACCAAGTCGCGCACCCTGAGGTAAATCGAGGAAGTGCTCGTATTGATTTGAAACAAAGGCATCCCAGGGGGCCTCTCGTTTACAAATTACCGGGATATGCAGGACCTCAGGTAAATCAACTGTTACATCCTTCATCGAGTGCACAGCGATATCTACCCGTCCATCGATAAGGGCCTGTTCCAGTTCCTTGATAAACAAGCCCTTGCCACCAATTTTTGCCAGTGGCGTGTCAAGGATACGATCACCTTCGGTGCTTAATTTTACAATTTCACACTCAACTGATGGATGCCGCGCAAGCAGTTCGTCGCGAATAAAGTAGGCTTGCCAGAGTGCAAGGGGGCTCTTGCGTGTACCGATACGAATCTTGTTCAAGGAGGGCTCCACAGATTATTAAGGGTGTTTGCTATAATTTATACAATTCAACGCCATATGATAAGTGAGTCCGAGGCTTTCCTGCAATGTCATTAATACATACTTCTCTGTTTTCCTTTCTCGCAATATTATTGCTGTTTTCTAATCCGGCGGCAGCAATGCCGGGTATTGAAACCGATGATGAATCAGGTGATGAAATAGACATCAACGCCGAAAAGCTGCCGTGGGCAACTGATCTCGTAGCCGAATCCCGCCAGGCTGCCTGTCATGGACAACCGCTTGTGGTGATGTTTGGTTCCTCGACCTGTCCTTACTGCAGCCTGGTGCGTTCTCTCTATATTATTCCGCTGATGAAAGATGAACGCTACCCGGGGATTATTTCACGAGAAATGGACATCGACAGTGATCAACTGGTCAGAGATTTTTCCGGCAAGCTGGTGCCGATGTCGGAACTGGCATCAAAACATGGGGTAGCACTTGTGCCACAGGTGGTGGTTTTTGGGCCAGACGGCAAACAGGCAGGCAAGCCTATAATTGGAATTAGCAATGAAGATTTCTATGGTGTATATCTGCAACAGGCAATCAACGCCGGCATAGAAATGGTCAAGGTGTCTCGCAAAGAACTTTCTAACGGCGCACCCAGCGTCTTACCTGGGGCGTATGCCTGCGACTGACAACAAGTTTTTCATCTATGCCCTTCATTAACACACGCCAGTGACCCGCGGTATTTTTTTCCATTCCGCGCAGGTAATCGGTGTTAACAAGTGAACTGCGATGAACACGCAGGAAGCGGTCAGAAAACTCTTCTTCCAGGCTGACCAGGGATTCCTCTATGAGATGCTGTTCACTGGCAGTGCGCACAGTGACGTACTTGTTGTCAGCAATAAAATAGATAATGTCCTGAACCGGGATGAGTGTAATTCTTCCCCGCATGTGCACACTGATATGACTTCGAGATGATTTTCTATCGCCGGCAAGTGATACTTCTTTAAGTTGCTTGGAAGTGATTGGCTGGGCTTTTTGCAATGCAGCGCCAAGTCGTTCCTTTCGAATTGGTTTCAACAGATAGTCAACGGCATTCACCTCAAAGGCATCAAGCGCATGCTGGTCATATGCAGTAGTGAAAATGATCATGGGTGGATTCTCAATCCCCTGCAGGTGCATTGCGGCCTCCAGTCCATCCATTACTGGCATACGTATATCCATCAACAACAGGTCAGGTTTCAAGGTGACGGATTTTTCGATGGCTTCGCTGCCATTTACCGCCTCACCGACAATATCTGTTCCGCCTAAGTCAGTGAGAAGATCGCGCATGCGCTGTCTTGCCAGGCTTTCATCATCAACAATTAGAATTTTCATATAGCTCCTCCTGTTGGTTATCTGCTCATTATTACTGGAAAAATAATTTTAGTGATGTGCATCTCATTACGGCGTGTAGAACTTAGGGATGCGCCTTCACCGAAATGCCTGATTAATCTTTGTTTTATATTATCGATAGCAATCTGGTTTCCTTTCCGATGAGAGCGCGCACCATCATCAGGCAGCGGATTACGTATGAGTATTTGAACATTGTTTTCATCGGCACGCATATCGATATCAATTACACCACCACCGAAACTGGGTTCAATACCGTGATAAACGGCATTTTCAAGTAATGGCTGCAAGATTAGTGATGGGACAAAGCAATTTTTTGGGATGCTTTTCATGTGCCACTGTACTCCAAGCCGATCACCGAGGCGAAGTTTTTCAATCTTCAGGTATTGTTTCGATGTTTCAATTTCAGCTACCAATGGTACAAGTTTTCGTGCGTCTGCCATCAAAACCCGGATCAGGTCAGCGAGATCCTGAAGTGCCAGTTCAGCCATTTCAGGATTATTTCTTATCAGTCCGGCAATACTGTTCATACTGTTGAACATAAAATGGGGCCGGATGCGTGACTGCAAAGCCTGCAGATTGGCAGCCTGAAAAGATTTTTTAAGCTCACTGGTTTTTGCTCTCTGCAGAAGTGTCTTAATGACTACCAGGTAATTCACTGTGCCAATGACGAAAATTTGCATTAGTGAAACCTGTGTCCATTCACCTGATAAATCAAACGACCAATGCTCAAGAACTACCATATAGAGGGCGAAGCAAATGGTGAAAGTGGTCACCATCAGCAATAAATAGGCCGAGATCAGATTAACCAGAAGCGGCAGTTTTTTCAGCAGCGGGTTAAAAATTTTTAGCACCAGTGCATCAGTTAGTGCAATCAGAAAACTGGCAGCAAGCAGGGCGCTGAAATCAGTAATTACATTGTAGTCCCAGGTGCTGACTCGGCTGGCAGTGATGACCATGCTACTTAGTAATGCAGCGAGTAAAAGTATACCTGTTATGGAATTTGCGTAGTCAGGAGAAACTCGTTGTTTATTTATTGTTTGGGCTTGTTTCTTGGTCATTCGAGTATCATGCTTTGCAGTATATCTTAAAGATGTGACAGCGATCATGATAACAGCAGTGATAAAAAAAAACCCCTTGAAAACAAGGGGTCTGAATCTTCTGGTCCAGTTGTCGGGGGTGTATCAGATGAGGGTTGCTGGACCAGGTTGTTAGTGCTTTTTACTAACTGAGTTAAATTTATCACCCAGAATACAGGCATAAAAATATTGCTGATTACAGGATGCAATGGACAGATGAGTGGTAAAGTGCTGAATTCATGTTCTGAAAAAAGCAATAAAACAGTCGGAAATGTTCAGTGGTATTTCAGAATGTGACACTGTTTACACCTCTTATTACAGACTTGAAAAAAAGATCTGAGAATCTCAAATATGTTAAAAAACCCCCTTGTACATAAGGGGGCAGGGTCTGGCCTAGCAGTATGATTGGGGTGCGATTAGATGAGGGTAGCAAACCAGATCAGAGCTAATGCTCATCTTTAAAATAGTCGATTTATCGGGATGAACCATATGTGCCTGATTATCGGTTCAATTATCAGGATGAGTGGTTTGATGGATTTATTGATGCTTCATGTGTCGGTATAATTCGTCGATCTATCGAGGAAACAGATTGACATGGCAGGAAAAGAAGAAAAACCCTGGAAGGGACGTTTTACAGCAGCGACTGACAAACTGGTTGAGGAATACACAGAATCTATATCCTTCGATCAGCGTTTGTACGAAGTTGATATTCAGGGGTCTAAGGCGCATGCCAGTATGTTGGCAAAAGTCGGTGTCCTGACTAATACTGAACGCGATGCCATCATCTCGGGACTTGATCGGATACTTGAGGACATTGAGCAGGGAAACTTTAACTGGTCCCGTACCCTTGAAGATGTGCACATGAACATTGAGGCACGCCTGACTGAAAGAATCGGTGATGTTGGCAAGAAATTGCATACGGGGCGTTCACGCAATGATCAGGTGGCAACTGACATTCGTTTGTACCTGCGTCAGGGGATTGAGGGCCTGAGCTCTGAGGTATTGACACTACTGGAGTCATTACTGGATCTTGCTGAACGTGAGTACGACACCATTATGCCAGGATTTACTCATCTCCAGGTGGCGCAGCCGATTACCTTTGGACATCATATGATGGCATGGGTAGAAATGCTGAGGCGTGATCTGGGTCGTCTGTCGGATTGCCGTGACCGCATGAACACTATGCCTCTGGGTGCGGCCGCACTGGCAGGGACGACATATCCTATTGATCGTAACTACACTGCCGAATTGCTCGGTTTTGACGCACCAGCAGCGAACTCGCTGGATGCTGTTTCTGATCGTGACTTTGCCATGGAATTTATGTCGGCGGCTGCCATTATCATGGTTCACCTCTCTCGCATGTCAGAAGAGCTGATCATGTGGTCATCAGCACAATTTGCATTTATTGATATCAGCGATGCCTACTGTACGGGTTCATCTATCATGCCGCAAAAGAAAAATCCGGATGTCGCTGAGCTGACTCGAGGGAAAAGTGGTCGGGTAATTGGCAACCTGATGGCGCTTTTTATGATTATGAAAGGACAGCCACTGGCCTATAATCGCGATAACCAGGAAGATAAGGAACCACTGTTCGATAGCCTGGATACAGCAACTGCCGCAGTACGTGTTTTTGCAGGTATGATCCCTCAGCTGACAGTAAAGCCGGATGCCATGTACCAGGCAGCCAGCAAGGGGTTTTCAACGGCTACAGATCTTGCAGATTATCTGGTGAGGAAAGATATTCCGTTTCGTGATGCCCATGAAATAGTAGGCAAAGCAGTTCAGGCAGCAGAGCAGGCAGGCTGCGATCTGTCAGATATGCCAATTGAGGCATTGCAGCAGTTCAGTAGAGAAATAGATAGTGATGTGTATGATGTGCTGACACTTGAAGGTTCAGTACGTGCTCGTGACCATGTTGGTGGTACCGCGCCAGATCAGGTGCTGGCTGCAATCAGTAAAGTGCGAGAGCAATTTGCGAGCTCATAACATTGTTAAACTTTTACTAAGCAGTATTGCACTGGCAGGATTCAGGCAATAAACCATGTAGTCCATGGTTTTATGATTCTGAACTGATGGCGGTTGGCAAGGCATGTAAGCATGAAGGCATAGAAATAATCCTGTACTCTTGTCCAGACTTCAAGTCCCTCGGCAGTGTATGGTAGGATGGAGAAACCTGATGAGAATAACAATGAAAGTGAAAAGTCTTCAGTTCCAGGTGTTCAGTTTATAGTTTATAGATACTGTTTTCTGAAAACTGAAAACTTAAGCCAGCTTTAAGACTATTTCTTCACCTGCTTGCTCTGTCGCCAGGCTGGAAAGTTCATCAAAGAGGTCTGCTCCGCTGCGATCATTTTTCCAGCAATCATTTTCTTCATCATAGTCATAATGGAAACCACCACTGCGCGCAGCCAGCCATAATTGGCCGTTGGCACTTTGATAGTTGATGATGATCTTGCTGTTATTTTCAAATTCGATAGTGAGAATGTCGCTGACGGTGTCGTAGTCGATGTCCGCGTCACTCTCGTCAAGTAACTCTTCCAGTTGTTCAAGTGTTCTGCTGAAAGCCTCATTATTGTTATCTTTTGTCATTTTTTTTCCGGTGTTGTAACTTTGTTTCACGGGTTATACTAAGTGCCAATATCCATCCCCGTGTAAATCTGTGCGGGTTGTTAAATTCGAATTCTACTATTCTGGAGTTTCTGATGAAAATACGATTTGCAGGGTTGTTCTTGCTAGCTGGCCTGTTTCTGCTGTCAGCATGTGGGCAAAAAGGCCCTTTATATCTGGAGAATGAACCAAAACCCGCTACTGCAGCTGAAGTTGAAAAAGATGCGGCAGCAGGTAAAACAAAAGAAAGCGCAGATAAAGAAGCCAGTCCAGAAGCTAAGGATTAACACTGTCCATGGATCATTTCTCTTATCAGCATG
>JASJFV010000223.1:0-3840 GCA_033791885.1 Gammaproteobacteria bacterium
CCATGCGGTTGAATGAACAAACTCATTCATTTACACAGTGGCTGAATAGAAGACCTCCCTCACTTACCGTTGCGGGGGCAGCGCCGGAATTAGCTGAAAATATAATAGGACTGATTTCAGCTGCACCGGCTTCCCTTTTCATTCTGCTGGATGAAATACAGCAGAAATCCTGAGCCCGTCAACTTTAAGGGATCCGGGGGTGAGATTCAAGTTTCCAGAGCAAAGAGGTTCGGGGTGAGGTTGATTTGATTTATGATTTCAACAGTTCTTTTAATGCAGGACTGCCGCCCTCCGCGCGATAGTGTATGAATGTGAACCTGTGCCGATTTTATTGCAGGCTCGATATCTGCAGTCTTCTATAATCACTCATCTTCAAATTACCTAAATAGAGTAGCGGGAAATCCACGGTCACGGCATAATTCATTTTAGCTTCAGTGAGGAGGATTTCATGTCACGAATCAACCAGATCCAAATTCGCTACGCCCCTATAGAGGATCGGATAGTACTACGCCTTAACACAGAAGATTCGTCAGAATTCCGTTTCTGGATAACCCGACGCTACGCAAAAATACTTTCTGCATCCTTGTTGAAATTATTGCATTCTGCAGAGGATGTTCAGGAACATAAAGCAGAAGAGGTGCAGAAGGCGGTAATGTCATTTAAGCATGAAGAAGCTTTATCAAAAGCAGATTTTGCTAAATCTTTTCAGGCTCAGCCAAAGAACCTGCCTTTAGGTAATGCACCGGTTTTACTGAGTAAATTAACGGTAAAACAAACGCCTGATGGCAAGCCCATGTTATGTATGTATCCTGAGCAGGGGCAGGGGATTGACCTTGCCTTGCAGCAGCAGCTTCTGCATTCTATCAGTAAGCTGTTTGCTGACGCATTGCAGGCATCTGACTGGGGTGTGGATTTTAACTTGCCAGAAGACAGGATAGCTCCGCAGGTAGTAGACAAACAGGTTCTGCTGAATTAGCAAATTATACCGGGTCACTGTGGGGCATTTCGCGGTATTGCCACCTCCAGGACACTTCTGTATGCCGTTATCATAATCTGCTGCGTTGCAGAGTAAGAATTCAGGTTTTACTACCTGGATGGTTCAATCAGAGATCGAGCAAGATTAAAATTCCACTATTTCCTTCAATTCTCCATTCGAGGCGGATATGCTGGTAACTGAATGATGTGGCTTGCCCAGTATGGCAGTAGAAACTTCACAGAGCTGATTCATCAAGCGGACTATACAAATGTCAGCGTCATTTTTGGTCAGCATGTCAGCGTGTAACTTACCTAATAATGACAGGGTTTTGAACTGATCTATGATTGCATCAAGGTGACCGCAGTGATTAATTTTATATATTTCTCGAACGAGAGTAGTCACAAATTGATGATGAACGGCATCTTCGGCAAGAAAATACCTTATTTCATTTGCATTGGCGATGACAGGTATCTGATGCATACCGATTCTTTCCGCAAGGCCCTGTATGAATTGCCTGAATGTCATTTTTACTGCCAGTCGCCTGGTTTACTCCTGGGTTGAGATTTTCTAACTTAAGTCTAAACGTATAGAGGCCATTATCAAGCATAGATTTGTGATTATTTAAATGTGAATGAGGTGATTTGCTGCAATTGTGCTTGAATCCGGATAGATCCGACATCATCTATGGTCATATGGTGTTGTTAAAATAGTCAATTATCTACTGTGTAAGATTCCTTGAATTCAAATGCCCCTGACAAATCTGCATTGAAACGCCACTCTTTGAGATGGCGTCTTTTGCTCTCGGTGGCCATTTCAGCTTTGATCCTTTTTCTGCTCTGGTGGTTAGTCTCTTCGGGTGAAAAGGTTGAAGATTCGGTATTATTCTCTTCTGTATTGCGCCAGACATCATGGTGGCTGGCGTCTACCTATATTATTACTACTCTTTTTGGCACTTGGCTGAGGGCGTTGCGCTACCGATCGTTACTTTTGGCTGATGGTGTCAACCAGGTACCCGATACCCGATATATGTTTTTGATCACATTATGCAGGAATATGTTCGTCGATATGGTGCCGGCGCGAATAGGTGAAGCCAGTTATGTCCTGATGTTAAACCGTGGTTATCATGTTCCTGTATCAGTCGGCCTCTCGACACTGTTTATTAGTGTTGTGCTCGATATACTTGCTTTGGCCATTATTTTAATTGCCATTGTGCTGGCAAGTATGCTTTCTGCTAGTCAATCCGTTGGGTCTGTCGGCAATGCGCTGATAGTGACATCACTCATTGTTTTTGTCTTTGGATTGCTAGTTTATGCTGCTGTACCTTTGAGTCAATGGTTTGCACGAGCTATGGATTTTACTCATATAAGGATACTGCGGCGCTTTGCAAAATTTCTAGTTGAAGTTGGATTGTCAATCAGGCGTGTACAAACGCGCGAGATACTGTCTCTAACGTTAATGCAATCACTGGGATTGCGTGCGCTGAAATATAGTGGTCTCTATATTCTATTTGTTGCTGTGACTGCGGCCAGCTTTCCCGAGTTTGCCTCTTTGCACTGGTGGCAGGTATTACCAGCCTTTATTTCTGCTGAAGCAGCAGCCAGTCTGCCACTGCCGACATTCATGAGTTTCGGCACTTATGAAGGCGGAGGTATGTTGGCATTTTCACTACTGGGATTCGCACCTGCTGATATTTTAATGATTATGTTTGCCATCCACCTTATCAGCCAGGTCGTTGATTACACTCTTGGCGGGCTTGGGTTGCTTGGGTACTTCCTGGTGACAGGGGAAAAGTATAATTCTGATTCGGAGATCAAAGATGAGTAAGAAACGAATTGCATTGGTTTTAATCTCAGGCGTTGTGATTACCGCTGTATTAACAGCTGGTTATTTGCGCTGGCAACTCAAGCAGGGCAGGCAGACACCGCCACCGGCTGGCGTCTCTGTGCTGATGGAAAAGGTCGCGTTAGCTGCCGAATTACCGCGTGGTATTGTCGTGTGGAGTTCTAATCGCTCGGGTAATCACGATATTTTAAAAATGGAACTCCCGGGCAGAAAAATTACTCCCCTGACTACTCACCCCAATGCTGAATATTTTCCAAGAATTTCTCCGGATGGGCGTCATGTAGTTTTTGCAAGGGCACAAAAACGCTGGGTCTCTCACCGTAACATGGCACTTTGGGACGTCGTGCTGTTAGATCTAGAATCCGGAAAAGAACGCTTGCTGGCAAAAAATGGCAATGCGCCTACCTGGTCAACTGACGGTAGCAAGGTGTACTTTCAGCGAAAAGTTACCGCTTTTTCTGAAGTCGATATAAAGACAGGAAAGGAGCGAATCTTATTTTCTAGTGGTAATGGTGATGTAAAAAAATCAGTTGCTTTATCAACTCCGAGCTTCAGTTCAGATACAAACAAGATGGCCATAACTTTACGCCATGGCCAGCATATGATTGCAATTGTAGACATGCAGGGAAAAATAAATGAGATTTCTGATGGATGCCAATTAACCTGGAGCAAAGACAGTGGATTTCTCTACTATGTAGATTATGGCGGAAAAATGAAAAATGCCTTCTATCTCTATGACCCGCAGACCGGAAAATCAAAAAAATGGCTGGACATGCCGGGTGAATACAGTCATGAATATTTCCCGAAACTGTCCAACGATGAGAAGTACCTTGTTTTTGCAGCCAGTAAAGGAGGTCACGAACATGACAGCGCTGACTATGAGATTTTTCTCTGGCAAGTCGGCACACCTGCGGCAACGGCGTCTCGTTTGACGTACCATACCGGTAATGATAACTGGCCGGATGTGTATTTGACTAAATAGCTGGTTGGGTCTTGCTTTTACTATATTGTGCTGGCGCACG
>JASJFV010000224.1:0-2766 GCA_033791885.1 Gammaproteobacteria bacterium
GTGATTTACCCGGACGTGATCGTGGTAAAGATGGCGAGGGTACACACACCTATCAGAATAAAATAAGCCCTAAAGAGCAGGAAAATATAAACTTCGCGCGTGAAATCGCTGCTGAACTCGATAAGGCACGTAAAGAAAATATATTTAAACAGTTTGTACTGGTTGCATCGCCGGCATTTTTGGGCAAACTGCGTGATCAGATGAATGGGCAAACACGCAAGATGGTATCTTTTGAACTGGCGAAAAATCTATCTCATCTTGACGCGGTAGAGATTCGAGAGCATTTGCCCGAACGTTTACCAGGCCTCTAGCCGTTTCAAAACTAAAAGGTTCGGTGACAAATCAGGAGTTTGTAATGGGTAAATTTGAAGATTTAAGAAAACAGATGATAGATTACCAGCTGACTGCGCGTGGTTTACATGATCAGACGGTGCTTGATGCGGTTAACGCCGTACCGCGTGAAGAGTTTGTACCTACGGATCTGGTTGAGTTTGCCTATAGAGATTCGCCTTTGCCGATTGCGGCTAGCCAGACCATTTCCCAGCCTTATATTGTTGCACTCATGACGGCGGCGCTTGAATTAAAACCCAATGAGCGTGTGCTGGAAGTCGGTACAGGTTCTGGCTATGCCGCAGCAGTTTTAGCCGAAATTGCTGAACAGGTATATAGCATTGAGCGGCATAAAATCCTCGCAGATACGGCACGTAAAAGACTTGAATCGCTAGGCTACAAAAACATCCAGGTATTATATGGCGATGGCACGCTGGGTTGGCCAGACCATGCCCCTTTTGATGCTATTGTTGTCGCGGCGGGTGGCCCCGATGTGCCAGATACACTCAAACAACAACTGGCTGTCGGCGGGCGTATGGTGATTCCGGCAGGTTCATCGCTGCAGACTCAGAAGCTGGTTCGGGTACGGCGTATTAGTGAAGATAAATATGTAGAAGAAGACCTGGGCAGTGTCCGTTTTGTCCCCTTGATTGGTGCTGCCGGTTGGCAAGATGAGACAGCAACCCTACCAGCGAGTAAACAAATCGAAGCCAGCTTGTCAGAGTTAATATATCAATCGAGTGAGCACTTTGCCAGTATCGATGATGTCAATCTGGATAATTTAATGGCACGTATCGGTGATAGCCGTGTGGTATTACTCGGAGAAGCCTCACATGGCACGGCCGAGTTTTACGAAATGCGCGCGCGGATAACGCAGGAACTTATCGAAAAGAAAGACTTTACTGTTGTTGCTGTGGAAGCCGACTGGCCGGATGCGGCGCATATTGATCACTATATTCATGGCACAGAACCAGATCCCTTGTTAGAGAGCAAACCTTTTTCCCGTTTCCCCACCTGGATGTGGGCGAATCATTCTGTACTGGAATTTAGTCACTGGTTAAAAGCATACAATGAGAAAATGGATTCTGCTGATAATCAGGTGGGATTTTATGGTCTGGATCTGTATAGTCTGTTCAGCTCGATTGAAGCAGTGCTAAGCTATCTGGAAAAAGTTGATCCTGAAACGGCACAGGTGGCTCGTGTACGTTATGGCTGTTTAATGCCGTGGGCCGATGATCCCGGTATGTATGGTCAGATGGCGATCACCAGACAATACAGAGAGTGCGAGCAAGATGTGATTGCTGCCCTGCAAGATCTGTTGCATAAACGCATGGAATATACAATGGCAGATGGAGAGCAGTTCTTCAATGCCGAGCAAAACGCCCGTCTGGTGGCTAATGCCGAACGCTATTATCGCACCATGTATTTCGCAGAAAATAACTCCTGGAATCAGCGTGATCAGCATATGTTTGAAACATTACAGTCGGTTCTTGAGTTTAAAGGCCCGGAAGCAAAAGCGGTAATCTGGGAACATAATTCGCATGTTGGAGATGCTCGGGCAACGCAGATGAGTGCTCGTGGTGAGTTAAATATCGGTCAGCTAACGCGTCAGACGTATGGTGATAAGGCCTATAATATCGGTTTTGGTACCGACCACGGAACCGTTGCCGCCGCCTCTGAATGGGGTGGACCGATGGAAATTAAACAGGTACAGTCTTCGCATATCGACAGCTATGAACATGTCTGCCATGCAGTAGCTACCGATAATTTCCTGTTACCGTTGCGTAAGCCACTCAAGGAAATCACCCGTAAAAAGCTGCTCGCAGAACGCCTGGAACGTGCCATTGGTGTTATTTATCGACCTGAAACTGAATTACAAAGTCACTACTTCTATGCCTCGCTAGCCAATCAATTTGATGAATATATCTGGTTTGATGAAACCCGAGCAGTTGATCCATTGAGTAAGAAAACAATGAAAGGCATGCCCGATACTTTTCCCTTTGGTCTTTAGGCGGTGACACCATGAGCTTTTCAATCACTTCAGTTGCTTTTGATGCAGAGCAAAAAATTCCAGAGCGATACACCTGTGATGATAAGGACATCTCTCCTGCATTACACTGGTCTTGTCTGCCGGAAGGCACACAGAGCTTAGTATTGATAGTGGATGACCCCGATGCGCCCGATCCTGAAGCACCGAAAATGACCTGGGTTCACTGGATTTTGTATAACCTGCCAGCAGATTCAGATGGATTGCCAGAGGCGGTGCAGGACTGTGACTTACCTCCGGGAACCTTGCAATGGCTAAGAATAAGGCTAAAAGAATTCGTATACAACTTGTTAGAAGTGTAATAGGTCGATTGCCTGAACAAAGAAGAACTGTAAAAGCTTTAGGTTTAAAGAAAATGAATAGTTCTGTTGAACAGGAAATGACTCCTG
>JASJFV010000225.1:0-3084 GCA_033791885.1 Gammaproteobacteria bacterium
CCTGATGGCATCATCTACTGTTGACTTCTCAGGCACCTCGATATTGACCACGTACTGCTCTCTGGGCAGGGCAAAGACAACTTCGATGTGCATTTTTACCGGGTCATTTGCAGATGCATTCATTGCTGATGGTTTTAACGGATCATTCATAGTTTTCTAGGACCATATATTTCAATTGCGCGCTTGTGGAAAGCATCGACCATGCCATTGGCTATGAAGCTGAAAACCGGCCCGATGACGGCGCCGGCAAGTCGGTTAGAAAAGCCAAATTCAAGATCAAAAATAATCTTACAGGCGTTCTCATCCAGCGCTATAAACTTCCACACACCATTAAGATTACTGAAAGGCCCGTCTTTCAGACACATGGTTATCTGCTTGCCTTCATCATACACATTTTCAGTAGTAAAGGTTTGCTTGACTGCCTTGTAGGCAATATCTACCTGTGCAGTCACCTCATCTCCCTCGCGCTGGAGAATGCGCGCTCCCCCACACCACGGCAGGAAGTCACCGTATTGCGGGACATCGGTTACTAATTTGAACATTTCATCCGTACTGTAGGGAACCAGTGCAGATCGCTGTATTCTTGGCATCAGTGTGGTCTCCAGAATATCAGGAAAATCATCATATGATACCAAACAGATTTAGTATGACGACTATTACCAGGGTAGGAGCGACATACTTGATCAGGAATTTCCAGATCACATAACTGTGTTTTAATCCGAGTTCTTCCTTGCTGTGCTTCTCTTTCATCATCCAGCCGGCGAATATAGCAATAAGCAACCCGCCAAGCGGCAGCATTATATTAGCTGTCAGGATATCAAGAATATCAAAGATGCCATTGTGTTTGACCGCACCGAGGAAGTTGAAATCAAATGCCCACAGGTTGAATGAAAGAACAGTGGCAATACCTACCAGCCAGGTTGCCAGACCTGACCAGACAGCCGCTTGCACACGGCTCATTCCGCGGTTTTCAATCAGCCAGGCAACGGCAGGTTCAATCAATGATATTGATGATGTCCATGCTGCAACAACAATCAGGATAAAGAACAAAGTGCCAAATATCAGCCCTCCCGGCATATTCGCAAAGGCCAGTGGCAGGGTCTGAAATATCAGCCCCGGACCAGCTCCCGGCACCAGGTCAGGAAAGGAAAAGACAATAGGAAATATAGCCAGACCCGCCAGTAAAGCCACCAGGGTGTCGGCCAGAGAGATGATGATAGACGTTTTAGCGATTGAGGTGTTTGCCGGCAGATAGGAACCGTATATCATGATCGCTCCCATACCAAGACTGAGAGTAAAAAATGCATGCCCCATGGCCGTCAGTATCGCTCCACCGGTTAATTTACTGAAATCGGGTTTGAACAGAAAATCGATAGCTTCAGAAAAATGCCCGGTATTCATTGCGTAGCCGACAAGTAGCAGTAGAAGTATCAGCAGCAATGGCATCAGGAAGCGTACCGCCTTCTCAAGCCCCTGTTTTACGCCACGTGCGACGACCACCATCGTCAGGACCAGAAACATTGTATGCCAGGCCATTAACTTCTCTGGATCTGATACCAGTTCGGAAAAGATATTTTGTATACCCGCACTGTCCGCAGCCTGCATCATTCCAGAACCGACACGAAACACATAGGCAAGTGCCCAGCCGGCAATGACACTGTAATAGGAAAGAATAAGAAAGCCAGCCAACACACCCATCCAGCCTATCCAGGACCAGATTCCATGTCGCCCTTCTTCTTTTGCCAATGTCCGCATGGTATTGATCGGGCTCTGCCTGCCGCGACGACCAAGCATCACCTCCGCCATCATTATGGGAATTCCGATCAGGGCGACACAAAACAGGTAGACAAGCACAAAAGCGCCTCCCCCGTATTCACCGGCAATATAGGGAAACTTCCAGATGTTACCCAGGCCTACCGCGGATCCGGTGGCGGCGAGGATAAAGGCCCATCGGTTGGACCATTGCCCATGAATTGATATTTTTTTTTCTTCACTCATCCCTGTAACCCATTTTTTATTCTGTAAATGATAATTTTATCCGAAACCGATTTCGTTGTTGGTCAATTTTATGTTTGAATGTGCTTTTTAGCATAACCAGATAGCGAAATACCAACAGTGTCCAGTAAAGGAAAAAAGAAAACCACGCACAGCAATACTATTGCTCTCAATAAGAAGGCCAGGTTTGATTACCAGCTGGAGGAAAAATTCGAAGCCGGCATGGCGCTGGAAGGATGGGAAGTCAAAAGCATGCGTGCGGGACGCGCACAGCTGAAAGAAAGTTATGTCATCATCCGCAACGGAGAATTATTCCTTTTTGGTGCGCATATTTCGCCGCTGACATCAGCTTCCACACATACGGTTCATGACCCGACACGTATGCGAAAGTTACTGCTCAAGCGGAAAGAAATAAGTCACCTGATCGGTTCAGTCGAACGTCAGGGCTATGCCCTGGTACCGGTCGCACTGTACTGGAAACACGGCCGGGCCAAACTGGAAATTGCCCTGGCCAAGGGCAAGAAACAACATGACAAGCGCAGCAGCATCAAGGACCGTGAATGGAAACGGGACAAGGAAAGAATGATGAAGAACGCCAGGACTTGATTTCCTTCACAATGTCCGCAGATAACTTGCTATAATCACCAAACCAAAGGGGGCGACCGGTTTCGACGCGTGTCGCGACGCCTTCGGTGCATGTCGAGGAGCAGATCCCCTCGTAAATCCAGCTGCACAATGATAGTTGCCAACGACGACAACTACGCACTAGCCGCCTAATACCGGTTAGTCCTTTCACCTTTGCTTGATTGTGGGCGGGGATTCGAAAGGTCATCTCACACAGTATCGCGGTGAAGCATGTCTGTGGCGGAATCGTTAAACTTAAAGCAGAATCGCCGTACGTTTTCCCAGTTTGCCGGGTAGCGTCCGGCTAAATCAAAAGCGCAAACTAAACATGTAGACCCGGAGTGTAGAGGGCTTGCGGACGGGGGTTCGATTCCCCCCGCCTCCACCACTTTTCAGTGTAACCCCTTGTTTATCTAGGGGTTTTTATTGTCTCAATATCAATGAATTCTGTGGTGCGATAGATTA
>JASJFV010000226.1:0-12963 GCA_033791885.1 Gammaproteobacteria bacterium
CCTTCACGACCCACAGAATGCCCGCTGACGATGCTGGTCACAGCGCCGAGAAACTGGATCAGGGCGTTTTTCAGTGGCAGGCGCCCCTGATGAAACTTCAGGCGCTCCATCACGTGCACTACACCCGTGGAGCGTGCTGCATCTGCTAAAAAATGGAACGCGATTCCAAGCAGTAAGCCACCACCAGTTGCCAGAAGCAGTCGCGTCAGACTGTCCAGCTGTTCATAATTGTCTGGATCGCTAAGACCCAGAAGTCGGGTCTGAGACAGTTCGGTCAGTTCACGAAACAGTATAATGACCACAGCAGTCAGGATACCGGTTAGCAGTCCCAGTATGGCAAGTCTGGGCAAACTGTCGAGCCTGGCTATTAATGTCTTCACTTGCATCATAGATCCAGACTATTGCAGTTAGTTATTCCTGTTCAATTAGAAAGGTAGATCCAGTCCCGGGCGAGTGTCATTGAAAAGTTTGCGAAATTGCTGCTTCACCTTCTCGAGAGCACTCTCATCATTGCCTTCGAATCGCAGTACGATGGTGGGTGTGGTATTGGAGGCTCGCAGCAATCCAAAACCATAGTCGAAGTCAGCACGCAGACCGTCGATTCTGTTAATGCGCGCATCTTCAAAATTAGCGTTTTCAATCAGCTCATCGACCAATTTGTAATGCTCGCCTTCAGCCATCTTCAGGCCTAACTCTGGGGTGTTGATAGTATCCGGTATATCGGCAAATATTTCTGTAGCGTTACGTTCATCCTTTGCCAGTATGTGCAGTAATCTTACAGCGGTGTACAGGCCATCATCAAAGCCATACCAGTGATCGTTAAAAAATACATGGCCACTCATCTCACCAGCGAGCTCTGCACCGGTTTCGCGTAATCGTGCCTTTATAAATGAGTGCCCGGTTTTCCACATTTCCGGCTTGCCGCCAGCCTGCCTGATTTCTTCATCGACAGTTTGTGAACATTTGACGTCGTAGATAATGTGCGCCCCCGGGGTTTCTTTAAGAATATCTCTTGCATAGAGGATTAACTGGCGATCAGGCCAGATAATCTTTCCATCCGGCGTCACAACACCCAGGCGGTCGCCATCGCCATCAAAGGCCAGGCCGATATCTGCTCCGGTTTCATGCATGGCTTTGATCAGGTCGCTGAGGTTGTCAGGCTGGCTGGGATCCGGGTGGTGGTTCGGAAATGCACCATCTGTTTGACAAAAAAGCGGTGTGATTTTACAGCCCAGTTCAGTGAGCAATTCAGGTGCAATTTCACTCGCTACACCATTGCCGCAGTCCACCACCGCATGTAATTCGCGCGCCAGTTTGCCTTCCGACAGGATACGCTGACAGTAGGCTGATTTGATATCTTTCTCTATCAGACTGCCCTGACCGGTAGAATACTCATCTGAGAGTATTCGCTGCTTCAAATCCTGAATTCGATTGCCGGCCAGGGTTTCACCGGCCATGACCATTTTCAGACCATTATATTCAGGCGGATTATGACTGCCGGTAATCATGATTCCTGTGCCAGTTTCTAGCTGATAAGTAGCAAAATAGAGCACAGGGGTAGGCACCATGCCGATGTCGATTACATTGCAGCCACTTGCCAGCAGGCCTTCTGCCAGGGCTGTATTCAGTGCCGGTCCGGATAGCCTGCCATCACGCGCGATAACCACAGTATCTACATCCTTTGACAGGGCTTCACTGCCAAATGCCTGTCCGATTTGTCGAGTGATAGTCGTTGTTAGTGCTTTGTCTACAACGCCACGGATATCGTAGGCCTTGAATATTTCATCAGGGAAGTCGTCAGTGTCAATATTTTGCTGTGTCATGTATGGCCGAATCCTGTTCTGCGTGTGAGGTTATTGTTGACCTGTTTATTAAAAGTTCTCAATGAGTGCCCGTATGCCCAAAGCCGCCTTCGCCTCGATCAGATTCATCGAACTCTTTTACTATTTCATACTTTGCCTGTACTACGGGGACAATGATCATCTGGCAGATACGCTCGCCAGGTTTCACGGTAAATTCAGTATTTCCGCGGTTCCAGCAGGAGACTTTCAGTTCTCCCTGATAGTCTGAATCAATCAGTCCGACAAGATTGCCGAGGACGATACCATGTTTGTGTCCGAGACCAGAACGAGGCAGCAGCATGGCTGCATAGGCAGGGTCACCGATATGGATAGATATTCCGCTGCCGATAAGATGAGTTTCACCGGGTTTAATTAGCAGGGGTTGATCAAGGCAGGCACGCAGGTCAACACCGGCAGAGCCATCAGTTGCATGCTCTGGCAAGGGGATTTGCTGTCCAATTTTTGCATCAAGAATCTTTAGCTGGATATGTTTCATAATAGCGTCTTGCAATTTCCTTGGTTAGTTTCTGGGCAAGTAGGGGTTTGCTGCATCGACTTAGATGGCTAATGCCATTTTTATCAATCAGAGTTAGTTCGTTCGAGTCTGAATTGAATGCACTATTGTCGCCGCTGACCGGGTTTGCCGCAATCATGTCTATTCCCTTGGCGGTCAGTTTTTTTTCTGCATTGGAGGTGACATTTTCCGTCTCGGCAGCAAAACCGACGGTGAAGGGAGCGTTATCCAGGGCAGCTACCATGGCAAGTATATCCGGGTTGCGCACCAGTGCTAAGGTAAGTGTTTCACTGTTCTTTTTTATTTTTTGTTCCGCACTGACGACAGGCCGGTAATCAGCAACGGCAGCAACGCCGACAAAGATATCACATGTCGCAATATTGGCCATCACAGACTCTGCCATTTCCTCTGCACTGGTGATACGGATGCAGTTAACGCCATATGGCGGATGCAATGCGGCTGGTCCTGATATCAGCGTGATTGCCGCACCGGCATCCTGCAGTGCACTTGCCAGGGCATAGCCCATCCTGCCAGAGCTGTGGTTGGTTAAACCTCGCACAGGATCCAGCGCTTCCCAGGTGGGGCCTGCGGTAACAATGATATTCTTTCCTGCAAGCAGTTCGTTCTGCGTCAACTGCTGCATATGTTCTGCGATTTGCTTGGCTTCCAGCATGCGGCCCATACCCTGCTCGCCGCAGGCCTGGTCACCTTCAGCAGGGCCAAGTATTTTTACTCCGCGAGATGTCAGCAGTTCAATATTGGCCTGTGTTGCCAGATGTCGCCACATCAGACTGTTCATGGCCGGGGCAAGGTATAAGGGGGCATCACTGGCCAACACTGTCGTGGTAAGCAGATCATCCGCCTGTCCGTGAGCCAGCCTGGCAATTGTATTGGCGCTGGCTGGAGCAATCATAATCAGGTCAGCCCAGCGCGCAAGCTCGATATGGCCCATGCCATGATCAGTCTCGGCCTGAAAAAGATCACTGTTAACCGGGTGCCCGCTTAATGCCTGTAATGTAAGCGGGGTAATGAAGTGAACTGCAGCAGCGGTCATGATGACACGAACATCTGCACCCAGTCGTTTTAATTCACGACATAACACAGCACTCTTGTAGGCAGCTATGCCGCCGGTGATGCCGAGTAGTATTTTTTGTCCGGTGAGATCTTTCATGGCGCTATATTAGCCCAGAACATGCGTTCACATCGATATAATGAAAAAAGTTTCAACTTTCAAGATTCCAGTCGAAAGACTGAAATCACGTCCCTGTCTCAGCTTGCTGTTTTCTGCTGACGACACTAGCGTTTAATAGTACTATTAATGCAATTGCCAATGGACTGGCAGAAACCTGAGGAGACAAGGATGTCGATAAAGAACTGGCCTGAAAATGAGCGCCCGCGCGAAAAATTGCTGCAAAAGGGACCGTGCGCACTGAGTGATGCAGAGTTGCTGGCTATTTTACTGCGCACCGGCAGTGCCGGTATCAGCGCCGTTGACCTGGCCCGTCAACTGTTAAAGAGTTTTGGCGGATTACGTGCACTACTAACAGCAGATCAGCGCAGTTTTTGCCAGGCAAGGGGGCTTGGCACAGCAACATACGTTCAATGCCAGGTAGTGCTTGAAATAGCGCGCAGGCACTACGCTGAACAGCTCAGCGAGCGAGACAGTTTTACCAGTCCTCAACATGTCAGGGATTATCTGCAGGCAAGTTTGCGTGATCGCCAGGCTGAAGTATTCTGCGTGCTATTTCTGGATAATCGTCACCGCCTGATCAGTTTTGAAGAATGTTTCAATGGCACGATTGACGGTGCATCGGTTCATCCACGTGAGATCGTGCGCAAGGCATTACACCACAATGCTGCAGCCGTCATCCTGGCGCATAATCACCCGTCAGGCATCGCTGAGCCCAGTCAGGCTGACATTGCCCTGACAAGTCGTCTGAAGGAGTCTCTAGCACTGGTTGATGTTCGTGTACTGGATCATTTTATTGTTGGAGATGGTTTGCCGCTTTCTTTTTCAGAACGCGGATTGCTGTAAAGGGGTATTTATTTAATAAATATTACGCTTCTCATCGATTTAGACTGTTCAAATGTGCTGAAATCTGCTATAAATTCGCGCCTTTCAGGCACATGTCGGTTTATTTGCAAAAACATTTCTATCTGAACACCAAGCTCGTAAGGACTTTAGCGATGGCCAGAGTATGCCAAATTACAGGTAAACACACAGTACGTGGGAACAATGTTTCTCATGCCCATAACAAAACACGCCGCAGTTTTTTGCCTAACCTGCATAACCGCCGCTTCTGGGTGGAGAGTGAGAATCGCTGGGTAAAGCTCCGCGTTTCCAGCAAGGGTTTGCGTATCCTTGATAAGAAAGGTATCGATATAGTGCTGGCAGAGATGCGTGCACGTGGCGAAAAAGTCTGACTTATAGGTCATAGGAGAAAATCATGCGTGAGAAGATCAAGCTTGTATCCAGTGCCGGTACCGGCCATTTTTACACTACCACCAAGAACAAGCGTACTATGACCGAAAAGCTGGAGATCAAGAAGTACGATCCGGTTGTTCGTAAGCACGTGGCATACAAGGAAGCAAAGATTAAATAACCTTGAGTATCTAAAAATGAATTTGACTCAGGTTTCCTGAATCGAGTCAAAAAAAAGCCGGATCACTATGATCCGGCTTTTTTTATGGGTGGGTGCTCTAACTTCTGTTCGCAATCAGTTCCTGGATGATAGGAGCAAGGATTAATTCCATTGCATAGCCCATTTTTCCACCCGGTACGACCATGGAGTTACGTCTTGACATGAATGAGTTAGGGATCATGTTCAGCAGGTACGGGAAATCAACATCAAATTTTGCGGGATCCTTAAAGCGTATGATGACAAAGCTCTCATCCGGTGTAGGAATATCCCTGGCAATAAATGGGTTAGATGTATCAACCGTTGGGACACGCTGCAGATTAATGTCTGTACGTGAAAACTGCGGTGTAATGTAGTGCACATAGTCGGGCATGCGGCGCAGTATGGTGTCAACGATGACATCTGCAGAGTAACCACGCTGGGCATTGTCACGGAATATTTTCTGAATCCATTCCAGGTTTACAATGGGAACGACACCGATTAGCAGGTCGACAAATTTTGGCACATCTGTTTCACCATCGACTACACCACCATGCAGGCCTTCATAAAACAGAAGGTCGGTGTTCTCTTTCATGTCTTCCCATGGCGTAAATTCACCGGCGGTATAGGTTGTTCCACCGAGCCTTTCATTGTGGAAAAGGGCTTCTTCATTACTATGGATGTAATAGCGGCGTTTACATTGTCCTGACTCGCCATAAGACTGGAATGTTTCGGCAATTTTATCGAAATGATTTGCTTCCGGGCCAAAGTGGCTGAATGAATTATTTCCCTTCTCATCATTTTCGGCCACGGCTTCTTTGAATGCGACGCGATCCAGGCTATGAAAACTATCGCCTTCGACTACCAGGGGAGTGATCTGCTGACGAAAAAATATATGTTCGCAGGCATCTTTGACTGTTGTTGTGCCGGCGCCTGAAGATCCGGTAATGGCAACGACTGGATGATTTTTTGACATAGTAGTTCCTGTTACTGATGTGGTTGTAAATTTGGTTAGCAATACGCTACAACTGACGGCTGTAAATTGATACCAGTCTTGTTATGGGCAGCGAGCAGAACTGGTAATTTTATCCGAAAACGCGAATTTTTTCCAGAGCAAGAAGGTTGTTGCCATGCTATCAGCGATTCAACAAGGGCGACAAAAATGAGGCTGTAGCAAGGATTTACAGGGGGTTAGAGCAAGCAGGGCAGGGTGGAAAATAAATCAGTAAATAAAGCTAAAAAGAGCTGCTCCGGTTATCATTTCATCGAGCGCGGTATGTGATGCGACCCTTGCTCAGGTCATACGGTGTAAGCTGAACAGTCACCTTGTCACCGGTAAGAATGCGAATATAGTGTTTGCGCATTTTTCCGGAAATATGCGCAGTCACAACGTGACCGTTTTCAAGTTCAACCTTGAATGTCGTATTTGGCAGGGTGTCGATGATAGTCCCTTCCATTTCAATTGATTCTTCTTTTGCCAAAGCAGTCTAATCTCGTGAGTCGAATATAATGGGCGCGTATGATGCACTAACAATGCTCAGGGGTAAAGGTCTGTGACTCCTGATATTAAACTTTAGGCCATAATTTGCTGTTTTGAAGTGAAGCTTGATGAAATTTGCGCTCTTTTATACAGTTTAAGAGCTGTCCCAGGTCATTCATAGGGATGAATGCTATTGATCAAATGCCATTGTTGCTGCAGAAATAACTCATAGGGACGATATCGTGTCTTGTAGGACATTTTATCGCAATCTTTTATCCAATAGCCAAGATAAACATGAGGCAGGCCTATTTCACGCGCTTTCATGATTTGCCATAGGATGGAATAGACACCGAGCCCGCGATGGTTAAATCCGGGGTCAAAAAAGGTATACATAGAAGAAAGACCTGCAGCTAGCCAGTCAATCACAGCAACGCATATCAGCTTATCTGAACAGCGAAATTCCACTAAACGCGACTCCAGACCTTCAGCGGCAAAGAAACTCATGTACTTATCCCTGTCATCTATGTCCATGCTGCTGCCGGAATGCCTGGCAGACTGGTAGCGCTGATAAAGTTGGTAATGTTCCTCGTGGAATTCGAATCGCAGGCTGGTCATTTTAAGGTCGCTGTTCTTTTTCCAGATGCGACGCTGTCCGCGTGAAGGATGAAAGCTGACGACAGGGATGCGGATAGCGACACAAGCCTGGCACGCGCCACAGTGTGGACGATAGGCCATGCCGCCACTGCGCCTGAAGCCAAGTTGTATTAAATCAGAATAGGCAGCAGTTTCCAGCCTGATTGTTGGATCTGCCACCAGTGATGCGGCTTCCCGGTCTTCAAGATAATTGCATTCATGTGATGTGGAGAGGAAAAAGCTGAGATCAGAGACTGACATACTTACGCAGAGTACAACCAGCGCTCAGTGCGGTCGTTATGCTTTAGCGCATCTTTAAGGCTTGCCAGGTACTCGTTTCGACTAATATCGATGGCTCCCATACTGCTCAAATGCTCGGTTGGTAATTGGCAATCGATAAAATCAATACCCGTACTGGAAGCATATTTTGCCAGGTGTACGAGGGCTATTTTAGATGCATCCGGAGCATGACTGTACATGGATTCACCAAAAAAAGCCGAGCCGAGTGCGAGTCCGTACAGTCCACCGACCAGTTTTTCATCTAGCCATACCTCAATTGAGTGTCCATAACCCATTTCGTGTAGCTGCGTATAGGTCACCATCATTTCATCTGTGATCCATGTGCCTCCTTCCGGTGATTGAATCCGGGGGCCTGCACAGGCCTTGATGACCTCACCGAATGCCTGGTCGGCGCTGACACGCATGTTCTTCTTGCGTAGTGTTTTTTTCAGACTGCGGGATATTTTTATCTTATCAGGGTATAGCACAGCTCGCGGTTCCGGAGACCACCACAAGACCGGCTGATCTTCACTATACCAGGGGAAAATCCCCTGCCTGTAGGCACTGAGGACACGCACGGTGGTGATTTCACCGCCAACAGCGACCAGTCCTTCTTCTGATGCGGAATCAGGCGATGGAAATTGTGTTTCAGGCGTGTCCAGGGTGATCAATTGCATGATTAGCGATTATAACAGCGAGTATTGCCGTAGATCAGCCATTTTCGAGGTCATCTTTGAAGGGGCTATGTTCATTCAACAGCTGTTGATAGTGTGCGACATGTGTTTTTTCATGGTCGAGGAAATCACTGATGGCCAAAGTCAGTTTCTGGTCGGCCATCCAGTGTGCAGAACAGGTGATGGCAGGGAGGAAACCTCGGCTGAGTTTATGTTCTCCCTGAGCACCGCCTTCGAAGTGTGACAGGCCGTTGTTGATGCAATATTCAATAGCCTGATAGTAGCAGGTTTCAAAATGCAGACTGTGGTATTCCTCATTGCAGCCCCAGTAACGCCCATAAAGGACATTCCTGTGGCGGATATTCATCGCAGACGCAATGACTCTTCCTTCCAGGTGTGCTTCTATCAATATAATATTATCTGCCATGCGCTCTCCTAGCAGCTGAAAAAATCTTCTGCTGAGATAGGCGTGAGAACCATGAGCCATAATGGTAGCAAGATAAAACTCATACATGTTATTCATCTTTACGGCTGATACATTCTCGCCACTGATGACCTTAAACTCGACCCCCATGTCACTCACTCTTCTGCGTTCACGGGTGATCTTTTTACGTTTGCGTGAACTCATCGTGGCAAGGAAAGCTGTAAAATCCGCATAGCCGTGATTTTCCCAGTGAAACTGTACATCGTGGCGGATCAGCAAACCCTGCTGCTGCAGCAGACTGCATTCATGATTGGTAGGAAAAAGGTAGTGCAGAGATGAATAAGCGCTCTTTTTTGCATACTCAACAGCGGCATTCTGCAGAGCTTGAATCGTCTTTTCCGGGTTGCTCCCCTTGGCAACAAGAAAGCGTTTGCCACTAACAGGGGAAAAAGGGACAGCCACAATTAGCTTGGGATAGTAGGCCAGCCCGTATTGTTGCCAGGCATTGGCCCATGCCCAGTCGAACACGTATTCGCCCCAGGAATGGTGCTTCTCATACATCGGTAATGCGCCTGCAAGATTATTGTTTTTGTCCCGAAGAAGCAGGTATTTTGGTAGCCAGCCGGTGTCTCCGCCGATGCTTCCAGATTCCTCAAGCGCACTGAGAAAAGCATAACTGGTGAATGGGTTGTTGTCCTGGTTTAGGCTGTTCCAGTCCGATGTGGAGATGTCGAGTAGCGAGTCATGGATTTCAGCAGGCATAGTTTAATTCTTATATGTTGAAAATAGACATTACAGCAGCAGGTAGAGATTCTGGTACTTGGCCGTGATTAATTTTGCCGCTTTCAATTTTTGTCTTTCAAGTGAATTGATGAATAGTATGGTGTTCTCTTTCCTGCTGTGAATTACCGGCTGGAAGTGTATCATTCGCATATTATATTAATCTGGCACTATTCTTGTGCCTCTGCGTTGTCAGGTATTAAAAATAAGCTCTAAATGAAAAAAAATCTCAAAATTGCCTTAGCGCAGCATGACAGCCTGGTGGGAGATTTACAGGGGAATGCGAATAAAATTCTGCAGTGGGTAAAGCAGGCGAGGGATGAATTCGCCGCAGATATTATTCTTTTCCCGGAGCTCAACCTGACCGGCTACCCGCCTGAAGATCTCTTGCTGCGACATGGTTTCATTTCAGATGCTCGTAAGGTGCTGGATGCATTAATCGAACAGGTACAGGGCATCACAGCGGTTGTTGGCTGTCCGATCCGGGATAATTCCAGTCTGTATAACTCTGCTGTTGTGATCAGGGATGGGCTGCAGATAGCACGCTACGACAAACAGAACCTGCCCAATTACAGTGTCTTCGATGAAAAGCGTTATTTTGTCGCTGGTAATAGTGCATGCGTAATCGAGACAGAAGCCGGCAATGTCGGACTCACTATCTGTGAGGATATATGGCAGGATGGACCGGTCACGCAGGCGGTGTCTGCTGGTGCTGACCTGATTCTCAACCTGAATGCGTCACCATACCATATGGAAAAGCGTGATGAGCGTTTTGAAGCAGTCTCCAGGCAGGCCAGGGAAAATGCTATTCCTATTGCTTACGTCAATACGGTCGGCGGTCAGGATGAGCTGGTTTTCGATGGCGGCTCTTTTGTTGTTGACATCCATGGCGCGAGAAAGATGCACGCACCGGTTTTTGAAGAAGAACTCTCCGTAGTTGATTTTATCAATGTCGACAATGGTTTGCAGCCGGTTGCTGCTGTTGTTGCAGAGGATTTACCTGCAACCGAAAGTGTCTATCGTGCGCTGGTGTTAGGTGTACGTGATTATGTGCAAAAGAATGGTTTCAATGGTGCAGTTATTGGTCTGTCAGGCGGCATTGATTCAGCCCTGACACTGGCAATCGCCTGTGACGCACTGGGCGCTGAAAATGTCGAAGCAGTACTGATGCCTTCACGTTATACACAATCGATGAGTGTTGAAGATGCGATAGCACAGGCCGAGACGATGGGGGCGAACCATCGCATAATCCCGATAGAAAGCATGTTTACCGCATTCCTGGACGGGCTTAAGGATGCTTTTGCCTCTACGCCTGTTGACACCACTGAAGAGAATATTCAGGCGAGGTGTCGAGGGATTATATTGATGGCCATTTCCAACAAGCACGGCCGTATCGTTCTGACAACTGGTAACAAGAGTGAAATGGCTGTTGGTTATGCCACCCTCTATGGCGATATGGCAGGCGGCTATGCTGTCATTAAGGATGTTCCAAAGATGCTTGTTTATGAATTGGCCAACTGGCGCAACAGGCAGCAGCAGGTAATTCCCCAGCGGGTTATCGATCGTCCTCCAAGCGCTGAACTGGCGGATGATCAGAAAGATGAAGATTCACTGCCAGCCTATGAAATTCTTGATGCAATTCTCGAACTCTATGTAGAAAAGAATTATGGGCTGGATGAAATCATTGAGGAGGGATTTGAGCGGGATACTGTGCGGAAGGTTCTGCGCCTGGTCGATCTAAATGAATACAAACGCAAACAGGCGGCCCCGGGTGTACGAATAACAAAACGGGCATTCGGGCGCGACCGGCGTTACCCCATTACCTCAGGTTATATGCGTCACGTGTTATCGAATGATCGGCAGCAGTGATCAGACTATAGCAGACAGAAATACTGTTCATGTATGGTCTGTTGCTCTTGATGAAGCAGAGCTGGATTTACCAGAACTGCTGTCGGATGATGAAATATCTCGACTGGGCAGAATCCACCATAGCAGGGCCAGGTTGGATTTTCTTCGAAGCAGAGTCGCCTTGCGGCTGATTCTTGCCAGTTACCTCGACTGCCCGGGCACAGATATCATCTTTAACTACAATGAAAATGGCAAGCCGGCACTATCATCAGACAAATCTCATTCGTTGACATTTAATCTCAGTCATAGCGGCAATCATTGTCTATTGGCGGTGGCGAAAGAAAGTGATCTCGGTGTCGATATTGAGCAGCTGCACTGCGGTCGAGATTATGCTGCATTAGCACAGCGATTCTTTACTTCTGCCGAACACGATTTACTTGAAAATAGTCAGGACGAAGGCCTTTTTTACAGGATGTGGGTGCTGAAGGAAGCTTCAGTTAAGGCGCGTGGAATAAAGCTACTATCGGGTCTGGATCGCTTTCAGTGTTCAGTATCAGAACAAGGTGAAATCAATGTCGCAGATAAGCTGGGAGAAATTCAGCCAGGGAACTGGTCAGTGAGACAGTGGCAGCCTGATGACCAATCTATTGCAGCGATAGTTGTTAGATGCGCAGACGTTGATTTTGTGGATAAAACGCTGATCAGGTATTAAGAGGCTCGAACAACAGTCTTCGTGATGGCAGTCGCTTCATCAACAGTGATTTAATTTCACTGATAACTTCACGCAAAGCGTTGGTATAAAAGACAACGTGAGAGAGTGAGTATCTGGTGCACACTGGGTGCATATCCCAGTCTGTATACGACTGGTATAGAAAGTATCCATATTCAAGATACTGACTGTTATGTTTCAGCGCACCGAGTAATTATTTAGGCGGTAATGCTTCTACGTGCCCATTCTGCAAGACTTCACCTGTAGCCTCTTGAAGCTCTTTGATAATGCTGGCAGGCGTATTTGAGACAACATGATTCATTGTCGGGAGTTGTCCTGAAGACTTTACCTCAACTGACTTGAGGCTGGGTGTCAGTTTGTCCAACAATACAGCGAGTATCCTGCTATTGCTAGCTTAACTGATTCTTCATTAGAGCAGGGGACGATTCAGCTAATATCTACTTAACGTCTTCAGGTAAACGTAGGTGTCTAGGTCTACCTTAAGGTTTCCTGATTGTCTCTTCTTCCACAAATGTGCAGGTCTTTCTTTACCATTTGCCATATTTACAGTGCCTATCAGTATTTGTTATCTATTCCTGAAATGTACATTAATTGCCTGTTGTTTCTTTATTTCTTTTGATTATTCTAATAACAGGTATGACACTTAAAAGCCGTGAATGATTTGCTTGAGTTCTTCGGTAATATTCATGATGCCTCCTGTTGTTAGGAAACATCATACTTACTCCGACTTTGGGGTGAATTTCTGGAGTGACTTGTTCAGTGTGCCGTCTATTTTAGTTCTTTGTTATATTTTCTAATTTCATCAATGCGGTAATCGTCACCAAACTTCTTGGAACTACAAGGCAAGAATTATCTTTGTCTAAGAATATAATGATTTAGAATGGCAACTTGTATATTTCGACACATGTAGGATACTTAATGAAAACCACATTTTTTGTTTTACTACTGGTGCTGTCGATGACTGCTTGCGTATTAAAGACTCCAATAGAAGAGAAGGCTCCAGTAGAGGTTACTACTCCAAAACAAACTGAAATAGTCATTCTTCCATCTATTTTTGATGAGAAAGCATTTGGCGAAAAGACAGTAAGTTGTTTGATTGAAGGTGTCTATAGATTGGATGATGGTGTGAGCGATGCAAGTAG
>JASJFV010000227.1:0-11134 GCA_033791885.1 Gammaproteobacteria bacterium
CCCCCGGTACGCATTGGTATCTCGGCTACACAAAAGCCCATTGAGACCATGGCTAACTATCTCTGCGGTAAGGAAGAATTCTGCAACATCATCGATACCGGCCATGTCCGGCAGCGTGATATAGAGATTGAAGTACCAGACTCACCGCTTGAGGCGGTGATGGCGAATGAAGTCTGGGCTGAAATCTACCAGCGGCTGGAAGAACAGGTTAACCAGCACTCGACCACCCTGATCTTTGTCAATACACGTCGGCTGGCCGAACGGGCTGCACATCACCTGGCCGAGCGGCTGGGTGATGATGCCGTTACCGCCCATCACGGCAGCCTGTCACGCGAGCACCGCCTAGATGCCGAGCAAAGACTGAAACAGGGCAAATTAAAAGCACTGGTCGCGACTGCTTCATTAGAACTCGGCATTGATATCGGAGATATCGACCTGGTCTGCCAGATCGGTTCTCCGCGCTCAATTGCGACTTTCCTGCAGCGCGTCGGCCGTGCCGGTCACTCTATCGGTGCTATTCCGAAAGGCCGCTTATTTCCATTAACCAGGGATGACCTGGTTGAGTGCACGGCAATTCTCGATGCCGTTCAACATGGTGAGCTTGATCACATTGTTATGCAGCCGCATCCACTCGATGTGCTGGCACAACAGATCATTGCCGAGGTCGCCAACAGGGAATGGGATAAAAGCGAGCTCTACAGCACGTTCAAACAGGCCTGGATCTATCGTGATTTAACGCAGGCAAACTTCGACGCCATAATTAAAATGCTGGCCGACGGCTATTCAACACGCCGTGGCAGGCGCGGCGCCTACCTGCACTATGATGCTGTGAACCAGCGGTTGCGTGCCAGGCGCGGTGCACGGCTGGTGGCACTTACCAATGGCGGCGCGATTCCGGACCAGTTTAATTATGATGTCATTTTGCAGCCGGAAGGCTATCTCATCGGCAACCTGAATGAAGACTTTGCTTTTGAAAGCCTGCCCGGAGATATTTTTCAGCTAGGTAATACGCCATATCGCTTCCTGAAAATTGAGCAGGGAAAAGTCTACGTCGAAGATGCCAAAGGCCAGCCACCGAACATTCCTTTCTGGTTTGGCGACGCACCGGGCCGCAGTGAAGAGTTATCCGATGCCCTGTCACGCTTGCGGCTGGACTGTGAGAAACATCTCGAACAGGGTATTGCCAATACCTGCAAATGGCTTTCGGAAAAATACAAGCTCAGCATAGGTGCCGCCCATCAGCTGACAGAGTATCTCGCTGCGGGAAAAGCCGCCTTGGGGTGCCTGCCAAGTAAAAAAACCATCATCTTTGAGCGCTTTTTTGATGAAACCGGCGACATGCATTTTGTCATTCATTCGCCTTTTGGTGCGCGTGTCAATCGCGCCTGGGGACTGGCTTTAAGAAAACGCTTCTGTCGCAAATTCAATTTTGAATTGCAGGCCGCTGCCACCGACAACAATATTCTTTTATCACTCGGTCCCACGCACAGCTTTCCAATGGAAGAAGTCATTCACTACCTGAAGAGTGGCAACGTGCGCGAAATTCTAATCCAGGCCCTGCTCGATTCTCCGATGTTCGAAACACGCTGGCGATGGAACAGCAATATCTCGCTTGCCGTGCCTCGTAATCGAAATGGTAAACGCGTACCGGCACAATTTCAGCGCAACGACGCCGAAGACCTTATCGCAGTGATCTTTCCTGACCAGCTTGCCTGCCTGGAAAACATTGCAGGCAACCGCGAAATCCCGCAGCACCCTTTAGTCGAACAAACCCTGTCAGACTGTTTAAACGACACCATGGACATCAGTGCCCTCGAGCAACTGATTGAACAATTGCATCGTGGTGAGATTAATCTCGTTTGCTGCAATCTAACGACACCTTCTCCGCTGGCTCAGGAAGTGATTAATGCCAACCCTTATGCCTTTCTTGATGATGCACCGGCTGAAGAACGGCGCACCCTGGCAATACAACAGCGCAGATATATCGACCCGGCGTCAGCTGCAGAACTGGGCACACTTGATCCGGCAGCAATCAGGCGCGTAAAAAGCGAAACCTGGCCGGACCCCGTCATAGCCGATGAACTGCACGACGCCCTGGTACTTATGGCATTTATGACCGAGGCCGAGGCAGCAGCAGGCCCAATTCAGAACGATGATAAAACTGATCTAATCTCAACAGACTGGTCTCACCTGTTTGAATCACTGATAGATCAGCAGCGCGTAACTTTATTAACGCTGCCACATGGTGAAAAAATTTGGGTAAGTGCGGAAAGGCTGGCTCTATTTTCGTATCTGTACCCTGATGCAAGCTATACACCCGGGATAAGCAGCCTGCCTGCAGAAATTGATCTGACTGACGAACAAGCAGACTCTCAGAAAGTATTAACCGAAATATTTCGCAGCCGCCTTGAATCACTCGGTCCGGTTACTGCCGAAATACTGGCAAGGCCTCTGGCCTTGACTGACATGCAAATCGACCAGTGCTTACTTGCGCTTGAACAGGAAGGTTTTGTTATCCGTGGTCAATTCAGCCAGCAGCAACAGATGGAATGGTGTGAACGCCGGCTGCTGGCACGCATACATCGCTACACAGTGAAGCGATTGAGAAGTGAAATTGAAGCCGTCAGCCCGGCTGATTTCATGCGGTTTTTATTCAGCTGGCAACGCATCACTGACCGAGGTGAAGGCATCGAAGCCCTGAGTGACATCATCGATCAGCTCGAAGGTTTTGCCATCCCTGCAAAACTGTGGGAGCAATCTATCCTGCCGACAAGACTGGAAGCCTACTTGCCGAGCTGGCTCGATACCTTATGTGTTACCGGCAGAATCAACTGGCTGCGTAAAACGCTCGGTGAAAGTAAAGTGGACGACAAGAACAAAACCCGTGCCAGTACTACGGTGAGCAACACACCAGTTTGCCTGATCAATCGCCAGTTTGTGCAGGTATGGAAGCAGTTTTACAAGGAGAAAGAAGACCATAAGGATAATCTCTCGTCCAGTGCTAGAAAAATTAAACAGCACCTGGGAAGTCACGGTGCTTCATTTTTTGAAGACCTGCTGCATAGCACTGGTTTGCTACGTACTCAGCTCGAAAACGGCCTGGCAGAACTGGTCAACCAGAGCCTGATTACATCAGACAGCTTTGCCGGTTTACGTGCGCTTCTTCTGCCTGCCAGAAAAAAGTCCTCTTCAAGACAAAAAAGCCGGCTAAAACGCGCACTTTCAAGTGGCTTTGAAAATGCAGGCCGCTGGAGCTTGTTAAGAAAACCAGCACAGTCCAATGAGGCAGACAATTTCCTGCATTCTGACAGCTACTGGATTGATATCGAATACATAGCTAATACCCTGCTTAAACGCTATGGCGTCATTTTCAGAAAACTGCTGGAACGTGAAAGTGCGCTGCCTCCATGGCGAGACCTGTTGTACGTACTCCGACGCATGGAAGCCCGCGGAGAAATACGCGGCGGCCGCTTTGTCGATGGATTCAGTGGTGAACAGTTTGCCCTGCCGGAAGCTGTTAAATTAATCCGGCAGGTAAAAAAAGAAGAAAACAACGAAGACCTTATAGCAATCTCTGCAAGTGACCCGTTAAACCTTACCGGCCTGATCACTCCAGGGCAGAAAGTTCATGCGAAAACCACCAATCGAATTTTGTACCGCAACGGCATTCCAGTCGCCGTCAGCCTGGCCGGCAAGATAAGTTTCCTGGAACAGTTTGACGCTAACACACAGTGGGAGATACAAAACAAACTGGTGAGACTACACTCACCAGGTCATTTCATAGACATCCCGCACAGACATAGTTAAAAAACGACGCCCGGTAAAACTTTATTCGCAGTACTGGTGTCACAATAACATCATGAAACTGTGATAGAACTGTCATCACTTGCTACTAGACTTCACTGTAATACGAATACCAATGCAACTATTTTTTAGAAACATTAAATGCCTGGCCTGTCATTGATTTGCGCAAAATCAGTATTGGCAATTGCCAACACAGGCATTATATACAACGTAGATGCTGAACAAAGCCAGGCAGAAGTAGTCGGTGAGGTGAACGTCAACACAGTCACCTTAAGTGGAAATGGCTAAGACGATGAAATCGTGACCAATAGTGTACCATTGAAACAATTATTTATCTGTGGGACACCCTGTACTGCCCTGCTCCAAAAGCTCTGCATAACACGCATCCAATTTTTAACAAACTAAACAATATAAATATTAAAAAATACGGTATGAACAGGATCAACCCAGATAAACTGCTGCTGTCTAAATGGACGGCGGTTAAACCGAAACAAAAAGAACGCCACTTTATTGTCACAAAACTTATTCGTGATGAGGATGAAACAGTCATCGCCTGCAAACTCGAAGCCGTGATCAATAAGAGATCACGCGAAATTGACTGGCGCGAATTACAGAAAAAAAACGACTGGACTATGGGCTGGGTATAAGAATCTAAAAACAGTAAAACTAATCAAGTGCAACACTATCAAGCCGTGCGGATCGTGTACCCGGTATCGGCAAATTATCTGCAGCATGATAACTGTAAACTACCGAGTATTTAGGCTGCTTCGTTTGATTTGCACCGGCAAGATGAAACGTACGGCAATGAAAAAATAATACATCGCCTGCTTTCAATTGAGCATCTACAGCGCTGTTTAGCAATGCCTCATTTTCCGGCAAATCATTACGCAGAAAGAGATCTGCATCGAATCGACCACGATCGAGTTCCAGCTTGTGGGATGCCGGTATAAACTTCATCCCGCCTTTCTCTGCATATTCATCACCTAATGCCAACCATACATTGACCAGTTCCGGCCGATCAAAACTCCAGTAGCGAATATCCTGATGCCAGCCTGTTTTACTGCTGTAGTCAGGCATCTTGGTCATAATGCAATTATGGTGGCTCTGGGTAAGCAACACATGATCTGTGCCTATTAATTGCCTGACGGCAGAAACAACGTCATCTGCGCCTGCCCATTGCCGGAACACTGAATCTCGGGAATAGGCATTCAGCAGACGCCGCGGGGTATTGCCACCAGGTGCAGACTGACCCTGTGGAGAGCCTGGATATTGCACATCAGCTTCATACTCCAGTGGTCCTAATGCCGGATTTAGTGACGCTTCAACGGCTTCAAGCATCTTCTGGCGAATATCTGCAGGTGCAAGCCCGCGCACGATCAAATACCCATCACGGCAAAATTGCTGTAGCTGCAGCGCTGATAAGCCTTCAGGCATTTCGTTTGTTTTCGTTATAGACTGCTGTTTCATCAAAGCCTGACGTGATCCTGTGCGCTGCCGCTTATAGCATTATTTTCTGTTTTCATTATCCGGCTCGGGACGCTCAGCATCTTCGAGCTCATAGGCGTCCGCCACATAACCCGGCCCCTTCATAAAGACGACGGTAATGCAGCCAATTGCCATGATTAACACCGCCGTTAACACAGCCACAAATATTGAGATCGAAAGGATGTCGATGCTGGTCTGATGTTTCGCAATATCTGTAGTTGCTCCGGCTACAGGATATAACCGGGCAATAATCGACATGAAAAGGGGAATGAAAAAGCCACCAAGCAGAATTTTTGGCAGAACTTTAAGGATTTTCCATTCAAGTCCTGCAGGATAATGGCGATTATGTAATTTTTTCATCTATAAACCTCAGTTAGTGCTAGTTTATATGAAAAAAATACGATCTGTCTCTGATTGTTTATAGCTTGTTTGCAACTCTTCATGCCGCCACATGTGGAAATCAGTGTTCTTAGCTGAAGGTAAATTCTAATACTGGCTGCGTAAATGACATTAAACGGACGCTTTCCATGAATGCTTAATTCCTCTTTGCCGACTCACCAGTACTTCGCTTTATGCGGAAATAGCCAGCGTATACCGCCACGAGGATCATCAATATCTCCCTGGTAGCGAGGTATCAGGTGTATATGTAAGTGCTGCAACGTCTGACCCGCTTCCATGCCATCATTGATGCCTATATTGTAAGCGTCAGGAGAATACTGCTTATCAATCTCTATTTTCACTTTATCGAGTAATTCAAATAATGCCTTACGCTCATCGCTGCTAATTTCGAAGAATGAACCAGCATGACGACAGGGTATGATAAGCGAATGTCCTGCACTGACCGGATAGCTGTCATGGATGGCAAATGCCAACGGATTTTGCGCAAGGATTCTCTGCTTCTCGTTGTTGTTGATGATTTGACAAAAAGCACAGTGCTCTTTCACAGTCACCTCATGCTTCCATCATTTCGAGAGTGATCCGGTCGCTATTCATTGTTAATTCTGCACATTGCACGGAAAGGCCTGTTGTAGCGCAGGCACAACCGTTTTCCTGGCTGCCTCATTTAACTCCTCCTGATGGGCTTTTGCATAATCCAGGTAGGCATATTTAAGGGCCTGTGTCAGTTCAGCTGTACCCATACCTTCTGGCAAGCACACAACATGACCGTTCAGGCTATCGGCGACACCCTTTAGATAACCGAGACACAGACCATAACGCACACTGCTGACGGGGTCGCCCAGCATGGCTCTACGTTCACTTAAACAGGTATCAAGGATTTCCATGCCGATTTCTTCAGTTGCCCATGCAGGAAAGATACCGGCAAATAACATAAATACTGTGACAAAATATTTTTTTACCATTCTTATTACCCTGCTGTTACTTATTCCAGTGCCTGCTGCTTGATTAAATCCGGGCTGTCGTTTTTAGGACTGTTGACTGCGCGGCTGACGGGGTAGCTCTGCAATTCTGCCGATGCATAGGGTTGCAACATGGCACACAGTTTATCTACCGCCTGCTGCCGTGGATCAAGCCAGGTGTTAAATTGCCCTGGATTAAGGATGACAGGCATGCGGTCATGTATAGGCTGCATCAAAGCATTGGCTTTTGTAACAATAATCGTACAGGATTCAATGGCGTTACCGTCCTTACTCTGCCAGTGCTCCCACAGTCCTGCGAACACCAGCGGTACATTATCGCTACGGTGGATAAAGTAAGGCTGCTTGCCATTGGCCTGTGTCCATTCATAGAAGCCATCAGCCGGTATAAGACAGCGTTGTTTTTTAAAGGCGCTGCGATAAGCCGGTTTCTCATGTACCGTTTCCGCCCGTGCATTGAACATGGAAAAGCGGTTGTCCGGCCCATTCGACCAGCCTGGTACCAGCCCCCAGCGCATTTGTACAAACTCACGATCGCCCTGTTGATTAACGCGGCAAACTGGAATATCAAAAGTCGGTGGGATGTTGTAACGGGGATTCAATTCAAAACTGGCTTCCACACCGAAGATTCCGGCGTAGTAGTCAGTTGATGAATAAATAACAAGTCTTCCACACATTGATTCAAAACCTGCTTGTCTAGAAAAAGTAATCGTTTTCACCCTACATGACGAGAAGGCTAGCAACACCTCTAGCCAAGTGCTTCTTTTATCCGCTCAGCAACACGAAAAGCATTGGCATAAATCGTCCAGGTATACGGCACACTGCCACCGGTTGGCATGAAGCTGCCATCGGTAACATAGAGGTTTTCCACATCGTGGGCACGACAATCTGCATTCAACACCGAGGTCTGTGGATCATGCCCAAAACGGCATCCACCGGCCACCAGGTTTGCCGGTGGTGCACCACTGATGCTCGATCGAACATTTGTTGCCCCCATCTTCGATAGCACCTTCATAGAATGTTCATTGATATATCGCCCGATCTTCAAATCATGCTCGTGATAGCCGATACGAACTTTTGCCACCGGCGAACCCCATTTGTCTTTCACAGTGTCATCAAGACTGACGAAACAGTCATCCGTTGGCAACCAGTCACAAAATATTTCATATCGCAGGGTCTGATTATCGGTAAAGATCGACTTCAGCTGATTCTGTAGAGCCCTGCCCCAGACGAGATCATTTTCGTCATCCCACTTGGCGTTCATCGCCTTGCTCATCGCGTTAGGATGACGTAACAGGAAATCAACCGTGCCGCCTTTAACCCTTCCCCCCAGTGCCGGGTCATCGATAAAGTACCAGTCCTGCAAGCCGCGATTGACAAAAGGTCCTCTTCTCTTCATCTCTTTTGATTCCTGACTAGCCATCGTGCTGTAGTCAAAATCACCGGATCCTGCACCGCCGGCAGAGAACAACAGGTTTTTACCCACCTGACCGCTATTATTTGCCAGGCCGTTGGGATGTTTCGGACCGGGTGAGGACAATAATAAACGGCTGCTTTCTATCGCCTGGCAAGCGATGACAAAAAGTTTAGCGTTGACGCTTTGCTTCTTTTCTTTAACATCATAGTAGTCTGCCGAAACCACCTTGCCGCTATTATCACTGCTTAATTTATATACCTTGCATAAAGGTTTAATTTCACACTTTCCAGTAGCGACTGCCTGGTCGAGTAATGCCGCCCTTGAGCTGCCTTTGGCGCCTGATGAACAGCCATAGCTGCCGCAGTAACCCGAATATTCACAACTTCGGCGGTTGTCTTTTCTGCCAGACAATATCGCCCGTGGCGTTGGCAGAGAATATAACCCCAGCCCCTCACAGGCCTGGTCAAACCTTTTCGACACCGGGTGTTCCAGTGTTGCCGGGTATGGGAAATCTTTACTTGAACGAGGCTCGGCGAGGGGGTGGTCAGTGAATCGACCCGACACCCCCACTTCTGTTTCGACCAGAGTATAGTATGGCTCCATATCGTCATAGCTAATCGGCCAGTCAACGACGTTGGCGCCTTTTATCGGGCCAAACTCGGACAGCAGGCGAAAATCCTCTGGTTTAAGACGATAGAAAAACCCACTCATCAGGTTAGATGAACCACCGACAATATTGCCATTCCAGAAGTCCCAGCCAGACTCAGAGGTCGGCTCTCCCACCCATTGTCCGTCACTATCGACATCTTCTATCACATGCTGCTCATCGGAAAGTTCCGGCGTATATACACTACGACGGCAACAGGCAAGTTCGTCTTTATAGAAATCCTTTTCGGTGAACCAGGGACCTTTTTCGAGGACCAGGACTGAATAACCCGCCTTTGCCAGTGTCAGTGCTACCGGCCCCCCTCCTGCACCGCTGCCAATGATGCAAACATCGTATTCTTTGTTCATGAGCGCCTTTGCCGCAGCTGATCCCAGGTCTTGTCAGCTGCCGGTGTCGGGTAACCGGGCTGGTGTTCCAGCCATGCCCAGCCGATGCCGTCAGGGTTACCCCCATAAACAGGTTCGGCCAGCAATGCCTCAAGAATGTAGGTCAACATCAGTGAAACCCACTTACGCCCCGCCTTTGATTGCACTGTTTCTTCAATAATTTTTTCTTTTTCGTTCTCTGTCAGCTGGATGTAATTTTTCGTATAGCGCTGCTGTGTCAATTCATCCATCCAGCCTATTCCGCGAAAAATATAATCCCTGTCTTCGCCATCTGCATACGGATTCTCAATGGCCTTGTGCAGGTAAATAGCGGCGCCAATATCAGCGGCACCGGGGATATCTTCTGCTGCTGGAAACAAGGTCTCCTGCACCTGTGCAATCGTCTTCCAGACCGGTTCTTCAATCCAGTCTGGCAACGGTATACCTTTGCTTGATTGGCGCAGCTCAGCCAGTGCAGCTGCGGGATAGGTTAAGGCCAGCGACCCTAGCAAACCCAGGCGAGTCATGAACTCGCGGCGGCTAATTACCATAGTATTAGTCATTTTGACTCTGCCAGTAGTCTAAAAATTCAACAAATTGTTTTTCAGAGTATTCTTTATTCTCAAGAAACTGGCCTGTGTTCTGAGAATGCAGAACCACACCGCTGGAATCGGTTATATACATATGCGGATACCCCCTGGCCGGTGGTAGCGTTGCCATAAACCGTGCATTGTCATTGACTTCACTGACATTGACCTTGAGCAACACAAAAGTTTCATGAAGACGGGCTGTCACACTGCTGTGATCTTGTAAAAAACGATCCAGGACATGGCACCAACTACACCAGTCACCACCTACTTCGATGAGCAATTTACGATTCGTCTCCCTGGCAAGTTTCAATGCAGCCTGGCTATCTGCATAGGGATCACGTTTCGCATCATAGGTCGTGCTGAACGTGGGTAAATCCAGTTCGCAAGCAGTCATGGCAGGGAAACTGATCAGCAGTAAGGCACATATTAGTGCAAAGCGCACAGATTGAAGCAGGCAGATCATCTTAAATATCCACTTACAGAGGGTCTATCAAATATGGCTGGATTTATATAATGTGATTCAATCATTTTCATATCTATACAAGAAACGAACGACGGCTCAATGAGCTGCTGCATTACTCCAATACAACAGCAGGTAAAGAAAAACCTGAATATATTATATGCCAACCTCTCGGTTGTTATTACAGGGCGATAGCAAGCTTACCGAATTCAGCTGGCAAAGTCCGTAACGTCTTCTCACTGAGCTGGACAACTTAACCCGAATTCCTTTAATTCGAATAGACAAGAAAATTACCTGTTCGGCAAACCGCAATCCGGATTATTTTACGACAAAGCATTAAATATCTGCAGGGTGCGCGTCTCCTGGTGATGATATTGCTAATGAAAGGCTTACAGTTTTGCACGTCGTTCGGCAATACATTCAGCCCCTCCCATCGTAAACTCACGGCAAACCAGCGGCCGTTTTGCGTAAATCCTGCAAAGCAGGGTATTTCGGTCGAGAGCTGAACACCAGCCATCTTCCAGTCGCATCATTCGCATAGCACCGTATCTATCCGTCTCAATAAAATGTCCGGGAATGCCAGTATCAGTCAGTATCATCGCTTCCAAACGACAGCAGCAGGCCTCGCAGTTCGTGCAGGTTATCTCAGTTTCATGTACGGCACTATCGTTGTTTGTCATTTATCACCTTTCATTTCTAGCGTTGTGCCGATTGTCATTTCCTCACGATCCACTGATTCATCAACTATATCAATCAACACTCTCAACTTTTCCGGTCAAATACTTCTTCTTCTCTTCCGTTCAAGAATTCACATAAAACCTGGAGATTAAAACCATATAATTCAGTCGCTTAATCGGAAAGAAAGCCTTTACCCCCGAGCAAAACCAGCAGAGGAAAATTGGCATAAAACCAGTGCGTGCAGCAGTCAGTCTAACCTCGTTGATCCAGATAAGGTATAATCGACTGTTGA
>JASJFV010000228.1:0-3596 GCA_033791885.1 Gammaproteobacteria bacterium
ATTTTTGATACATTCATCGTGTTGTTTTTAAACCTGGCTGGCGCACATAAGTCATTAATTTCGCTATCAGTCGAAAACTAATCTGTCCAGAACTTTATCGACTGCTAGAAAAAAACCTTTAATACTTCTAACACCAGGTAAAAACCAGTTTATCAATACTGTATTTTAGAATTTCAGGCAGACAGGCATTTGATTAATGGCGATAGACAGAATGCCTGGAATTATCATCACCATTAAGAATACCCACAAAACCACATGACACCAAAATAAAGCATATAAATACAAATGGTTACAACAAATTACTTGTTATAGTTTTTCTTATCACTATCAAATACACACAAAATTACTGCTGTTTTTAATACCAGTGCATTTCAAAACGAGTGACATACAACTGTAGATTTTAAATACAAGGTTTACCCGATAGCTTAACGAGTAACAGCGGCGTTACGGTTATAGGTGCTATTTATACGCATTGTTTCACAGAGCTTGAATGTCACAGGGATGTATCCATAAGACCATAAATCATTCCTGTTAAAGCACATCCTGCCGACAAGCGATGCTGTCCGTGGCGATGTCAGTCTGTTACATCACCAACTATGAGCGGGATAAACAAAACAGATAAAACATATTAAGAGAGGTATGTGAGCACGATGTACTAAATAGCGCCGTTGGCGTTATCAAAAACTATGTTAATTAAATTACGGGAGAGAAAACTATGATGGTTAAATTAACAAAAATCACCAAAGGCATATGCTTTCATATCGTGCCGACGTTGCTACTCATGTCGATGAGTATGGAGCTGCATGCACTAGCAACCTTAACCATAGATACTGTTAAATGGAAGACAGCTAGTGAAAAGCTGGTAGTCGAAGGCAAAAGCGATACTCTGAATCTTGTTTATCTATCTGATGAAATAACGCTGAAAGCAGTCACTCAAACCCAGGCTAATGATGACGGAGAATGGAGTGTGACGCTCACTAATTTAACTGCCATTCCCTGTCGCATTAGTGCTACCTCGGGAGGTCAAAGTGTATACGCTAAAGTCCGCAATGCACCAGCAGGTTGCAGTTCCGCAGTACTCTCACAGGAACTGACAGCCCATATTTATTCCGAAAAGCTTTGTGATACGTGCCATGGAGCGACCGGATCAGATGGATCTGGGCCAGATATTGCAGGTAAAGAAACACGGGATATCAGGCGGGGTATTGCCAAGGAAGAGGTACACAAGGGCACTACTTTATCTAAGCACCAGGCCAAAGCACTCGCGATTTTTCTAGATAATCCCGGTCCATTACCGATAAGGCACATTCCAGAATACAGTAACCCCGAAACGTGCAAAACCTGCCATCCGCGCCAGTTCAAACAGTGGTCCGGGAGCACGATGGCATACAGCGCCATAAGCCCGACCTTTAACGCCCTGGAAGCTTTAGGTAACGCCTACTCGGTATCTCAGGGCCGCCCCGGATTCGCAGCAGGCGATCATGGCACAGCTTTGTTCTGTCAGAGCTGTCATAACCCGGTTGATAGTGCTCTAGGAAACTTCCCAACATTAGCTGATAGTAATGGCCAAGCAATGAGGGACTTTGCCAGCGAGGCCGGTGGTCACGGAATTTCATGCGATGTCTGTCACCAGATTTCAGGTCCAGATACTTCAACCGGCCTGGGCAGACTGGGTGATGGCATTGCCAATACGGCCTTCGTATTGAGCCCAGGTGCCACGAAATATGGCCCACTCAACAATGTACAACCTAATCCAATGCATGATTCTTTCCCAGCGATGGATATCAACGGACAGGATGGCTACTTACGTACTAGCGAATTCTGTGGCACCTGTCATGACGTGAGAACACCACCAGATGCGGCTCTGGCAAATCCAGTAGACCCCGAGACAGGCGAGCCATTCCAGCGTTTGGAGAACTTGTTTACAGAATGGAAAAATGGACCATACGGACCGATTAACAACCAGGTCGGCGGAGTTGTGAGTTGTCAGGACTGTCACATGGATTTAGGACCACCGAAGGGTGCTGGCTCCTATGCTGAAGGCGAAACGACTGTTTTTCCACGGCCAAATCAGGTTGAAGAACGCGAAGAAGTCCGAACACACTATTTCACCGGAATCGACATCACACTCGTTGATTTTCCAGGTCAGGACGATGCGCATCGTGATAGCGACCGTAATCTGATTGGACAGGTGCAACGACGTAAGGTGTTAATGGAATCAGCTGGAGAAATCGCGGTGACTGCACCATCGAATATCTCAGACGGTGACACGCTGCCAATTGTAGTCCATGTCACAAACAGTGGCACCGGTCATAATCTGCCCTCCGGGTTCTCCCAGGAAAGACAAGTATGGGTCGAGTTGATCGTGTCAGACGGAAACGGCGACGTGATTTACGAGAGTGGGACGTTACGCGATACTTCACATCCGGAAACCGGTGAATTTGTACCCGACGGCAATCTTGACGACGAGGACTTGCGCAACCTGGTTGGACCGGATGGTTTCAGCTCTGGCGTTATCGACCCTGTCACCCTGGAAGCCAATGTCATCCATGGCCCGGACTATAATAGGCGCCACGAACATCCAGCAGTGAACCAGGGACTTGCGAATTTCGGCAACGAATTCATTCGCATCCCGGTAGATGAAAATGGTATACCATTGAAAGACGCAGACGGACACTTCATTGAGGAAGAAGTGTTTATGCCATTCCTGTCGACTCACACGAACAATAGTTTCTCCATTCCAGCACTTGAAACTGCTGACGTGCCTTATGACGTGGTGCTGCCTACTGGCACTGTTGGCCCAATAAAAGTAACAGCTAGACTCAGAGCTCGCGCACTTCCACCACGCTTTCTCAGGGCATTGGCAGCTGGTCGCCCTGACCTTGTAAATGAAAAGATGGTCGATCGAAATAAGATCATTGAGATGGTTACTGCATCACCATTAAGCATTCAGGTTTGGTAGCCCACTGAGTAAAGGAGAACAAGGACTGGTCAGGGTACTGTTGATGGTGCTCTGACCTCCTCCTTTTATATTTTTTCAGATAAATGTTTCACGAATAGTAGACTGTAAAGCTAATTGTGAAATAAAGAACGAACGTCAGCACCATGTAATTGAAAAATATTTTTTGCCAAATCAACAACAACTCGATTAATCTTCATTTTGGGCTCATCTTCATCGTTAACTGAAAATTCAGTCTCAGTTTGGCACATCGATGCCGGTAGGTGAGGAGGATTCCATCCCATTGCTTTGTATATGGATCTCTCCTGTTTAGCAAGTATTGCTATGATCAAAATTAAGTCGCGTACATATATTCTGTTTTTAAGTGGAGACTCTATCTTCTAACTCTCAACGTATGCGCACCTTAATCAAAGATTGATAATCATCATTGAGCGTCCGAGAAGGATGGCAACAGTCAGCCTCAGGCCTTGCTCAAAACTCTACCGACTGGCTTTCTTCGGCCTCTAGCTAATCCGATTAAACCGATAAGACCTGAGCCGAATAACCAGGCTGCAGCCGGTACCGGAACGGTGTTTACCAGCGGATCATTTCCATAAATATCGAATTCATATTGAACACCCGTCCATATTTTCGGATC
>JASJFV010000229.1:0-4095 GCA_033791885.1 Gammaproteobacteria bacterium
TTTGGTTGGTGGGATATCTGGTGGTCGGGCGGTCAAATGTTCTGTGTTTTATAAAGGTCTGCTAATGACCGGAGACGGACTTTAGATATACTGAGATTGTGTTCCTGCTAGCAATCATAATAGGAATTAAAATCTGTTCTATATGCAAGAAAGCTGCCATTAAACGTTTGAATAAGGGGTGGCAAGAGGAGATTGCCTTTGAGCCGTGAGCAGTAAAAAAATATCCTACGAAGGCTGTAGATTGCTGGCCAAAATTACCAGTCATTCAGGGTTCGATCACTCTGCCACCTTAAGTTAAACACTAATCGCCCATCGTGTCGTTCGTGTTATAATTGCGTCTCCTGTCTCGGGAGGATTGCATGTGCGAAATCCACCTCACCATTCAAGAAATCCTGTAAACCAATATACAAGGTGAAACCCTATGTTTATGAAAGCTAAAAAATCCATCAAGAACCCGGCGCGAACGATGGTCGCGATTGGCCTGACTTCCCTTCTTGTTCTCGGGGCGTCGACTGCAGGCGCTGATGAGGCTGACGCGAAACGTCTGCTCAAAGCAATGACCGATTACGTTTCAGCACAAAAGGCTATCTCATTTGATTACGACTCTACCCTGGATGTAGTAACCCCAGAAAACCAGGTGATCGGACTGGCGAACTCGGGTGCTGTGACATTAAACCGCCCAGACAAGATACACGCCTCACGGTCCGGCGGATTCGCTGACATTGAGATGAGCTTTAATGGAGATACGCTGACGATACTCGGCAAGAATCTCAATGCATATACGCAGAAAAAAATACCCGGCACGGTTGATCACCTGATCGACGAGCTGAAAGATACCTACAACCGGCCGCTCCCTGCAGCTGACCTGTTGTTGGCTAATTCATACGAGGCGCTGATGCAGGGTGTTGTCGATATAAAAGACCTTGGCAGCGGTGTGATCGGTGGTATCGAGTGCGACTCGCTGGCATTCAGAGCCGAAGAAGTCGATTTGCAGATCTGGATAGCACAGGGTGACCGCCCCTATCCATGCCGTTATTCGATAACATCCAAGCAGCTTGCCAACTCCCCACAGTTCAGTGTGCAGATCAGAAACTGGAAGACGGGTGACGACGTTGCCGCTCGTGATTTCAACTTCAAAAACACCACTGACGCCAAACAGGTCGAAATGGAAGGCATGAAAGGCACGGGAGATTTACCGGAAATTTTCGAGATAGTTAAAGGAGAATCAAAATGAGCATGCTGAAGAAATCAGGTTTTTTTGTGCTGGCTGCAACACTAGTCTTCATTGGCTCAGAAGTTGGATCACAAAGCATGGTCCCCGGAATTGATAGCTTGATCCCACAGGCAGATGCACGCGTGGGGCGGCCACTTACACCTGTGAGTGTCGCTGGTGTCGGCCGACGCACTGTGCGGCGTTGCGCAGTAGGCGTTTATAACTGTTAGTCGACCTTCACTGACCGGTTGTCAGGAGCACCTTTATCGTAAATGTTGGAAGCCCGGTTCCGGGCTTCCATCGTTTGTACTAAATATGCCGGATGATTTTGATCATATGAACCCAGTCCTGATCGAGCTGCTTAAAACAAAGCTTACAAGATATGTTCCGTTTATATATAAAACATTAAAATGGTGCTTCACATCGGACGGTAACTGCGACTTCGCTACACAGTAGTTGCCAGTGAGCTCAAGCATTAGATTGTAAGTGTCTGCTACTGGCCGAAAGCACACATTTATACATATCAAATTTCAACTTAAAAACGATAATAAGTCGCAGATTAAATATCCAACCTGCTAATATCTCCAATTCACAACTAAGGAAAGTTGACCATGCTTGTATCAACCCTCCGCACTGTCGATAGACATGCACAGGGCCAGCGTTTACCTGGAGGCGGATAAGGGGGCGTGATCACGGATGGCACTAATCGCGACGGCCAGTCGGCGAAGGTTTCCGTACCCTATGACATAGATTTGTCCTGTAGCGTAACTAACCGACACTTTACCTATAAAGAATGGAGCTGAAAATGAACAACCGTGGCAAGGACTTCCAAATGTTGCAAGTTTACACATTGATCCTTTTTATCGCTCTTGGTCTAACTGCCTGTGGTGATAAGGCACCTGCTGAGGAACAGATCACGTCAACAAACACCACTAGTAACAGCAGCGGGGCAGCTACCTCTGAGCAAACGGAGGCCTACCGTGCGAAAGTTTCGAATCAGGTAAACGACTCCTATTTGAACACGATGGTACGTAACTGGAATATCTCCAGAGAACAGGCAGAGTGTCTGCTTGGCGACCATAAGATGACAGAAATATTGAAGGGTGCGGAAAAGGATCCGGCTATCCGATCTGTCATTGAGGGCTGTGGCGTCGATCCTGCTGTTGTCAAATAGGCAGTAAGACAGCCACAAGATATCAGCTACTCAGGGAAGCTAGCCTGTCGATACCGTCTGTATCGCTGGAGACGGATAGGGTTTACTTCTGCGGGTTATCATTATTTGGTAGAACTCACTTAGTGGTTGTCATCAGCCATGTGGTCACTATAACCAGCGGGATTCATGCGGTATTTAAATCACGGGTATTGGCCCCATCACCATCTTGGTTACGGACACAGGAATGATTGGTATCAATGCTCCGCAAGAGGTGCTTTAACTCAAGGAGGAATTGTTAGACAATTTAGACCAGGTTAAACCTCTGCTGACGACCCGCAGCGGATAAAATATGTAATATACACAGTATGTCCTTATTGAAATAATGGATATACTATCGCACTGCGATCTTGGCGGTCTTCAATCTTAATGTGCGGATAATCATTATTTGATTGTATGAAATATGTATTTAATAAATCAGCGATAATATTTCTTTTTGTCGTATTTTCTACAGCACTCTTGAGCGGTTGTCTTGTAGAAGAAGAAAAATTAGAAACTGAAGTGCGGCTTAAACCTACATCTGGACAACCTGTTGTTCCTGAAAAGATACAGACACAGATACGTGGAAATGATGAGGTGAAGTCAATACAAAGCGTGCTAAACAATCTTGGATACGATGCCGGTCCCGCTGATGGAATAATGGGATCTAAAACTCGTGAAGCTATTAAGTTGTATCAACAAGATCATGATTTGCCTGTTACAGGTCAACTTAACAGCAATTCAAAGAAAATATTAATTGGTGAGTAGTTTTTTTATATCCCACGAAGGCCGGTCTCTGGCCGATGGCAGTCATAAATAACCTTAAGTTGTTCAAGTACATCATTCTTAAGTTCATATCACTTTTCGAAACGAAATGAATAATGAATTTCAGAATTTATAGCTCGACTGGCATGCCAGCTTGTTTCCATTCAGGAAAGCCATCTTCCATTCTTCGCGCTCTCAGTCCTCGTTTCCTCAGTTCGGCAACTGCATTAAAGGCAAGTATGCAATGAGGACCGCGACAGTAGGCAACTATTTCCAGTTCAGTATCGAATTCAGCGTGGTGTTTTTGTAGTTCAGATAAGGGAATGTTAATTGCACCGGGAACATGTCCTGCATGGAATTCCTCAGGAGGCCTGACATCAATAACTGTCACCAGTCCATTTTTGATTCGATCCAGCAGTTCGTCACGCGCTATGGGTTCCAGCTCGTCCTTGACGGTAAGATAGGTATCAACTAGGCGATCAACATCGGCGATTTCTTTTTCCGCCACACGACGCAGTTTATTCAGCAGATCAATCACATCATCATTACTGATCTTGTAGAATACCTTAAGTCCTTGCTTGCGAGAGGAAACCAGACCGGAATGCCGCAGTAATTGCAGATGCTGTGAAGTGTTTGCCACGGATAATCCTGAAATACCGGCCAGGGCATCAACACTGCGTTCCCCCTGGGCAAGGAATTCAAGTAACTCCAGCCGGTTGCCATTGGACAGCGCCTTACCGATACGGGCAAACTGGTTGAACAGGTCGTGTTTGAAGTTGTCGCTTGACATAATTTCGGATGCTAGTATCCTAATTCAAGTAATTAATTGAATAAAAGAATTAGTGTTTATTATAGACACTATGAAACTTATTCACCACCAGATGTACGAATAGAGACAATGCTGGAGAACATTTAATGTCTTTGGAAG
>JASJFV010000230.1:0-4731 GCA_033791885.1 Gammaproteobacteria bacterium
GATGTCGAGGCGATCGAGCAATGGTCCGGACAACCGACGCCGATAGCGGTCGACAACATCTCCGCTGCAATGACAGCGCCCTGAAGAGTCGCCGAGATAGCCACAGGGACACGGATTCATAGCAGCCAGAAATTGAAATCGGGCTGGGAATTCTGCCTGTCTGCCTGCACGTGAAATAGAGATGCTGCCTGATTCCATTGGTTCACGCAGTACCTCCAGGACATGCCGACCGAACTCGGGCAGTTCATCAAGGAATAAGACGCCATTATGCGCTAGTGATATTTCTCCTGGCATCGGTTTCGAGCCGCCGCCAACAAGTGCAATCGCAGAAGCAGTATGGTGCGGTGAACGAAAAGGCCTTTGTTGCCAGTGTGCGAGATCCAGATCACAGGAGCCAATCGAATAAATAGCGGCTGTTTCCAGCGCCTCCTGCTTCGTCATCTCCGGTAATATCCCCGGCAGGCGGCTTGCCAACATAGTCTTACCACTTCCTGGCGGCCCTGACATTAACAGGCTGTGATTTCCAGCTGCGGAGATTTCCAGTGCTCTTTTAGCCTGATGCTGACCACGCACATCAGCAAGATCCGGGTAAGCTCTATTTTTTGCTATTACAGGATGCAATTTAGCCAGTGACAACATCTGCTGACCATTCAGATGTGCTGCAATTTCAACCAGACTCGCCGCAACAACTACATCACATTCTTCAACCAGGCTTGCCTCCTGTCCATTCTGTGCAGCCACTACAAGAATACGTCCCTGCCGGGCAACCTGCATTGCGGCAGGTAATATCCCGCTAACGGGGCGCAATTCACCGCCCAATGCGAGTTCTGCAGAAAACTCATATTTCTCAAGATTATTATTGGCAATCTGTCCTGAAGCAGCGAGTATGCCAATCGCTATCGGTAAATCAAATCGTCCACCATCCTTGGGGATGTCAGCCGGTGCAAGATTGATGGTAATGCGACGTGGTGGAAACTCAAAACCTGAGTTCAACAATGCACCTCGAACACGGTCTTTACTTTCTTTTACCGCCGCCTGTGGCAGGCCGACGATAGATAGTGATGGCAATCCGTTGGATAAATGCGCTTCAACGAATACCTGTGGGGACATCACCCCATCTGCTGAACGTGAGTAGATAACTGCGAGAGACATATAGGAATCCTTTCCCCTGTTGAAGTAACTAATCGACATTCCCTGTCGACCTGACCTTTACGGAACAGCCTGTTCTATTTTATCCGCCGGTCACTATATCACTAACAAAGCCCGAACCAGGTCTCTGTTTGTATAGCTACGGCTGCTGCATCTTCTTTTCTAATTCAGCGACTTGATGTTCAAGCTGTTCCAGCTTTTCCCTGGTACGCAGTAATACGCGTTTCTGCACTTCAAATTCTTCACTACTGACCAGATCCATTTTCTCGAAGGCATTGCTTGCCGCCGCTCGAAGATTGTCACGCACTGCTGTTGCCAGCCCAGAGGGTAAAGCCGCTTCAAAGAATTTGAGAAAGCTTTCGGAGGTAGATTCATTATTTTCCATAGTAGTCAGGATCATCCACATTTTTCGCAATTAAATCAACTTATCTTAGCCTGCTGTGCACCTGCACCAGAATGGTGAATTGATCTCCACACCCCGTATTAAGGCGGTGCGGTCACATTATGAATGCAAGCTGCCAGCAACACTTATCTACATGTAATTTAAGGATTTTATTAAATATCACCATATTGGCATGATAACTGCTTTATACGAATCAAGATTACATTTTATCGACATGCTTATTGTCATGAACCAGCAGATGGATGCGCAGAGAGCGCAGCTACCTGATTATTTACCAAGGAGTATTTAAACATGAAATTAATCACAGCCATTATCAAGCCATTCAAGCTTGACGACGTGCGTGACGCCCTGTCTGAAATCGGCATTACTGGCATGACCGTGACCGAGGTAAAAGGTTTTGGTCGCCAGAAAGGACATACCGAGCTCTATCGCGGGGCCGAATACGTCGTTGATTTCCTGCCCAAGGCTAAACTTGAAATCGCTGTCAATGCCGACATTGTTGACCAGGTAGTGGAAGCCATTGTTGGTGTCGCAAGGACGGACAAGATCGGTGATGGAAAAATCTTTATTACGCCGGTTGACAGCGTCGTTCGAATTCGTACCGGTGAAACCGACGCAGACGCGTTATAACCTGACTTTGTAAATAATCTATTAGAGGAATTTATTGTGGAAGCAATCGAAGGTATTAAGAATCTAAGCTATGCGCTGGATACATTTTATTTTCTCATTACCGGTGCGCTGGTAATGTGGATGGCAGCTGGCTTTGCCATGCTGGAAGCGGGGCTGGTTCGTTCCAAGAATACGGCTGAAATATTAACTAAAAATATAGTACTGTTCGCCATTGCCGGCATCATGTACATGCTGATGGGCTACAACATCATGTATCCGGCTGACGGCAACGGCTACTTCCCTGCTCTCGACCTGTCATTTATGTTCGGTGGTGACAACGATGCAGCTGAAGTACTCGCAACAGATATGGAAGGCTGGTATGACGGTTCCTACTATTCAGGTATGGCAGATTTCTTCTTCCAGATGGTATTCGTCGCAACAGCTATGTCCATCGTTTCTGGTGCCGTAGCGGAACGTATGAAGTTATGGTCATTCATGGTCTTTGCAGTCGTCATGACCGGATTCATCTATCCTCTGCAGGGCTACTGGAAATGGGGCGGTGGCTTCCTTGACGCGATGGGATTCGCTGATTTCGCCGGATCAGGTGTTGTCCATCTCACCGGTGCTGCTGCAGCACTTGCCGGGGTACTGCTACTGGGCGCTCGCAAGGGGAAATACGGCCCCAACGGTGAAGTGCGCGCTATCCCCGGTGCCAACCTGCCAATGGCCACACTGGGTACCTTCATCCTCTGGCTGGGCTGGTTTGGATTCAATGGCGGATCAGAACTGATCCTGTCAAATGTCGGCGAAGCAAATGCTGTAGCCGCTGTATTCGTCAATACCAACATGGCTGCCGCAGGTGGTGTTGTAGCTGGCATACTGACTGCACGCATACTGTTTGGTAAGGCTGACCTCACCATGGCACTTAATGGTGCACTGGCGGGACTGGTTGCCATTACCGCTGAACCTCTTGCTCCTACCCCAATCGGTGCCACACTGATCGGCGCAGCCGGCGGTATTCTGGTAGTCTTTTCTATCATCACCATGGACAAGCTGAAAATCGATGATCCGGTTGGTGCAATCTCTGTCCACGGTGTGGTCGGCATATGGGGACTGATGGCTGTCCCAATCTATAATGCTGACGCTAGCCTGGGCATACAGGGCATCGGCATGCTGGTCATCTTTGGCTGGAGCTTCATCGCTAGCCTGATTACCTGGGGTGTTATCAAGATGGTCATGGGCATCCGCGTCAGTGAAGAAGAAGAGTACGAAGGTGTTGATATCGGTGAATGTGGCGTTGAAGCCTATCCTGAGTTCACCATTAAATAACTCATCCTGTTCAACATTGAACCTTAGGGGCGCTTTAGCGCCCCTTTTTTTATATAAAAATCAATTCCATACTTCAAGTTTAAATTCATTATCAGCAGTGTGTAATTTTTGTTTGTCCTGCAAGCCTGTAGTTAAAGCATGGAACTGATTTTCTCTTGATACTCGCCATCAATCTAAGGCAAACTCTGCCCCTGCAGATCAACAGGAGAATCATCATGAAAATGCTAACCGCAATTATTAAACCATTTAAACTGGATGACGTTAGAGACGCACTCGCCAATATCGGCATCAAGGGAATTACCGTAACCGAAGTCAAGGGATTTGGCCGTCAGAAAGGGCACACGGAGCTCTATCGCGGTGCAGAATATGTCGTTGATTTTCTGCCTAAAGTAAAACTTGAGATTGCGATCGCCGGAGACCAGGTTGAATCGGTAGTTGAAGCGATTGTCGGCTCGGCAGGCACCGGAAAAATAGGTGATGGAAAGATATTTATCCATGAAGTAGAAAGTGTCATTCGCATTCGTACCGGTGAAACCGGACACGACGCGCTTTAACGGACAGTGCCAAAATGACTATAGAGTCTAGAGATAAGTGAGAAACATTAGACTTAATCTGATCTGCAGTTATACCTGCGAATTACTGAAACAACAAAGATATGAAATGAATTATCCTGTCTGGGAATAGTACCCGTGCCAGGAAATGGAGAAGTGCATGAAGCAATTAAAAATACTACTTTCTGGCCTGCCGCTACTATTTTTTACTCTGCCGGCATATGCAGAGGACGCGATCCTCGATTCGGGTAACTCTGCCTGGATCCTGACATCTACGGCATTAGTGTTATTCATGACCCTGCCCGGACTGGCCATGTTTTACGGCGGCCTTGTGCGCTCAAAGAACGTCCTTTCCATGTTAATGCAATGTTTCGCCATCGCTGGAATTTCATCAGTACTCTGGTTTGCATTCGGTTACAGCCTGGCATTTTCAGAAGGCAATGCCTTCATCGGCGGATTTGACAAAGCATTTATGGCAGGAGTAGGCAAGGACAGCCTGCAAGGTGACATTCCGGAAAGCCTGTTTATGCTGTTCCAGATGACCTTCGCCATTATTACCCCTGCCCTGATTATAGGTGGTTTCGCTGAACGAATGAAGTTCAGTTCTGTTCTACTGTTCAGTGCTATCTGGTTGCTGGCTGTATATGTCCCTGTGACACACTGGGTTTGGGGCGGTGGATGGCTCGGAAG
>JASJFV010000231.1:0-3034 GCA_033791885.1 Gammaproteobacteria bacterium
GGCCTGTTGCCTTGCGCCCACCGTGCTTAACATTTAGCGTTACCTGCGCCTGCCCGATGTTTACTATCTGATGGTTGATCTACCTTGCCAGAGCGGTGCTTTCACCCGCTGGAATTATAGACCTTGCTCGGCCGCACGCCCTTTTATTTGCAATGTTATTTTGCAAGACCCTGTTTCACTCTCTCAGTTTCGCCCATCTTTATTTAAATATGTTGTCAGGAAATTTTACATAATTAGTTTTTAATACGTGTCCCATGGTCCATTCCAATAAAGTATGCCAATATAATCAATGCATTATAAATAGTGGCATTAATTGTGCTTATATTTATCGTGTGTGTACATTTGTACGTAACTGAAATTAATAAACTTAAATTGGTTGTGAAATAATCATGAAAATAAATAAAATTATCAAGATAGCCCTCGGCGCTTCGGCTTTGACAGTTAGTGTTGCCACCAGCACTCAGGTATCGGCAGTAACGGTCATCAATGGCGGGTTCAACGACCAGACTGGCTGGACGTTATCAAATGACGCCGAACTAGCTAATACGGGAGGTACGGCGAATTGGACCTGGATCACGCCTGTGGCGAATAATCTTGTAACATCTACTGAGACTATCCTTGCCCCCGAAGGCACTGGCTTTGGAATTACCTATGCCGGTGCGGATGCCTTTATGCAAAGCCAAACTGTGGATATCTCGACTGCCGGACTCTATGAATTTTCGGTTGATGCGAATGCCCTGACCGGCACAGTCAACCTCTCCAATTCCCCCACAATACCCCGGCCACTCCTTGATGGTGCCTTCCAGCTGTTCGCCGGTAGCGTCTTCTCGTCTAGCAATGCCGTCTTTACTACGGATGGTTGGGCGACCTATACCTGGACGACTACCCTCGACGTGGGACAGATTGATGTTGGCCTAAGAAACTCTCAATCAGCCGTATACTCGATCGCCTACGACAATTTTACCATCACCGCGGTTCCTGTTCCTGCAGCTATCTGGCTCTTCGGTTCTGGCCTTATCGGTTTGATAGGTATTGCTAGAAGAAAGAAAGCATAACGTTATAAAAAATAATCAAACGCTGCTCCTTTGGGAGCCGTTTTTGTTTGGTCTGACAGTCCGTTCATGACTGACAACAGGCGTTCGGATCTATGTATGTTTGCTGCTCAGAACAAATCATGACTCTCTTTTTTGGCAAGCTTCAGGTTCGTGAAAACCATTGTATAATAGGCGATATATTCTAAAAATCAGTGGCTGTTAAAATGTTTAATCTTTTTATCACTCAGTATTATCAAACAATAACTTTTGCCAGTATTTCAATACTGTTCTCAACTGCCCTGTTTGCTGAACAAAAGCCGTATGCGCCTGAAAACATTGAAGATGTGACTGTCGTTTCTGCTGAAGAGGTGATTGAGCTAATTCTTGCCAGGCCAGATTTGATTGTAATCGACTCACGCAAGAAAGCGGAGTATCAGAAAGGTCATATTGAAGGTGCAATAAACATCCTGAATACGCAATTAAAACCTGAAGACCTGGAACGTGTTTCACCGGGAAAATCCACAACAGTCCTTTTCTACTGCAATGGCTTACGATGCATTAGAAGTGCTGACTCGATCAAAAAAGCAAAAAACTGGGGTTACACTAATCTGGTCTGGTTCCGGGGTGGCTGGAAGGAATGGACAGAAAAACGCCTGCCCGTAGTTACTGATTAGTCTTGTTTAACTGCAAAGGATTAAAGCGTGACACGCCTGCAATGTATTCATGAAGATTGATTCACTTTCAATTAAGTCCACTACCATTGCTATTTTTAGCATGATTGGTTTTATTGCTATCTTCCTTACTCTGCTAGCCGGTAGCTACTTTAAACAGACTGCACTGGATGCACAGATTAACAGTCTGTCGCGTGTGATTGAGGTCGCCTCTCAGGAGATGCTGAAGAAAGTGAAAAGCCACACTTTTGATTTGGGTATGAAACTGGGACACAGCAGTGAATTGATTTCGACGGTCAAATATTCGATCAGAGCGGTAAATGTGGCCGCTGATAAAAAATACCTGCTTAAGTTGCTTGATGACCCGTTTATTAATGGTTTTGTTGGATTCTCTGAAATTGATCTGAAAAAAATCAGGGTCTATGACCTGGCGTTCGAACTTATTGGTGAAAGCAGCACAGGACCTGAAAACCTGAGTAACAAACTTGCTGATTATATAGTAGCGGTCATCAATAATAGAAAACCTTCCGACCGCCTGAAAGCAATTGATGCCCTGTGGATGTCTGCCCAAGGTCCGCTATTTTCTACCCTGGTACCGCTTGGTGGTCTACGACCCGTGGGGTACCTGGAAATTATTGTTAACCCGGTGTTTAACCTGTCGGATATCGGCAATATCACAAAAACACCGGTGCGTATTTATTCCATGTCGGGTGAACAGGTAAATTCAAATGAACAGACAATCACGGAGGGTCATCTGCCTGTCGAATTCACCTTACACGCATCCGATGGTACGCCTGCATTCAGGGTCGTCGGTTATGAAAATATTGACGTACTGAACAAAAAAATGGAGAAAACGCAGGCAGTGTCTATCAGTAGTTTCCTGTTATTGTCGCTTAGCACGCTGTTATTCGCTCTATGGTTGTTTAACAAATTTCTGTTTTTGCCAGTCAGCCGTATGATAGCTGATATGGAACAGATAACGCATGGCAATCTGGAATTAACGATTAATAACAAAGGGCTGAGAGAGTTTCACATTCTTGCTGATGCTTTCAACTCGATGACCGATCAAGTAAGAATGCGTACTAATGATCTGCAGCGCTTACTTGATCTGGATGACAGTGCATTGATGTGTTTTGACCAGGATTACGATGCGGTGTATTTCAACAAAGGCGCAACCAGTTTGTTTGCATATAGCAGTGATGAAATTATTGACCTGGATTTCGCCGACCTGTTTTCTGACGACATAAGTTTACTTTTGAAAAACGCTGCTGAAATGGACGCTGCACAACAGGGTAATTTGCACACAAAGCTTCATTGCAAGCATAAAGA
>JASJFV010000232.1:0-3996 GCA_033791885.1 Gammaproteobacteria bacterium
AATAACCGTATAATTGTTTGCCCCGAAGATTCTCTTAACATAATCATCTGCTTGCGGATCTAACGTTAAACAGTACGTTAAGACACCCGTTGAATAGAGTTCTTCAACGGCCTTTTTAGTATCATGACGAAGATGCTGCGGATCGCGTTCATCGATATCTGCAGGTTCGCCATCAGTCACCATGAGTACCAGTTTACGTTTTTCCTGTTGCTTCAATAGATGTTGTCCGGCATGACGCAGGGCAGCACCCATGCGGGTGGACAACCCCCCTTTCATGCCTGCGAGACGTGATTTACTTTCATCATCAAAGTGTTGATTGAAATCTTTGAAGCGATAGTACTGCACGTCGTGGCGACCATCAGAGGCGAAACCATGTATGGCAAAAGGATCGCCAATGCCTTCGATCGCAGTTGAAACCAATGTGGCGGCTTCGCGTGTCAACTGCAGAACAGTCTTATCGGAGCCACTCATTACTTCATTGGTTGATTCAGATAAATCCAGCAGTAACACCACCGCCAGATCGCGATTCTTTAACACATTACGCATTGTGATACGGGTATTTGGCTGTTCACCCATACGGATAGCAATCATAGCGTCGATTGCGGCGTTAATGTCTATTTCATCGCCGTCTTCCATGTTACGCACACGCTGCACGCCTTCCGGTGTCAACAGGTCGATAATCTGTTTAATTCGATGAGCGACCGGCTTGTATTCGTCGATAATTTCCTCGATGTCTTCGACATGTCCACGCGGCTGACGGCGCTCGTAGACAGTGGCCCAGTCTGGGCGATGCAACTGGATCTGGTAATCCCATTCCTGGTAGTGAAATGGGTCTGACACCGGTTCCTTGCCCCACATATCATTGAAGCTGACCTGGTCATCGGTCAGGTCATCCTCGTAGGGACGCATATTCGTTGGACAGGTCCAGATTTCCTGTGCATCATCACCAGCCAGTTCGCAATCTACTTCATTGGCCATTTCGATTACACTGACCTGGCGACGCACCTGGCGTTGACTGGCAGCTACATATTCGTGTTCGACTTCCCAACTGAATTCTTCAAATTCCCATACATAGCGATTGTCGTCACGGTACGGAATATCGATACGCTCTAAAATACGCAGGCTAGGAACTTCTTTGCGTGCAGAAAAAAGATTGAAGACCTCCAGGCCAAGATGCCAGGAGTAATTATTATCATCCTGCCTGGCTGCAATTTCATCATGAAATTTTTTCCCAATTGCATTTAACTCCTGGTCACCCGAGATTGCAGTTTCATCCAGCAACATGAGCGAAAACTGCTCCAGAACTGGCATCGTTGGGTGCTCTGGTTCTTCTTCGCTGGGCACCTCCATCAGTGTTCGCCATAGTTTTTTCAGTCCAGGGAATTCCTTAATGGCTTTGTATTCCACACGGGCATCTTCAACCAGGCCGATAAAAAACATCTGCGCCGGGCTCAAGCCTTCGGCAGATATTGGTGTTGAGGAGTAAACCATGTGTGATGCCATATGTGCAGCGGTTGCACGATAGACTTCCAGACCGGCTACATCACCATAATCATCAAGTGCGTCCGGTAGATGCAGGATATGGTGTTCGATATATGGGCGAAAGTCTGCAAAGTCTGCACCGGTAGGCCGTAAAAAGAAATCTCTGCCCCATAGTGCACGAAGATAAAAGTTCAGCTTGCGTTGTGTCTTGATAAACAAAATACCACGACGTTCTTTTTGTAATACAGCACGGCTATCGGCAGATTCGAGATTAAAGTAAGCCGTTAGATTGTTGTAGTCACGGCGATAGGCCTGAGCGCCAAAGTTCGCCCAACGGCGCAGTCCGCTAAGGGTTAATTTGGATAGTAATTCGTCAATATGATTCAGCATCGGCCTGACACCACGCGAGGCGGTAGAGGCCAGTTGATGAACCAGTGTCAGGTAACCACGAAACAGTTCGGCATCACCCAGATTACGTGCTGCAGTGGGCATACTGCCAAATAATAATGCGACCACTTCGCCAGAAGTCATGGAAGAAAGCTTCAGGGCTGCGCCTATGCAATCACCGATGACATCTTCGCCGCATTCCTTGACGACCAGCGGCATTTCCTGCAGATAGGAGATAACAACACCGGTACCACGTCCCAGATTACACAGGCTTTTGGCGCCGTCCATGTATTCCTGTAGACCAGTGGGTGACATCACGCGGGAGGCTTCCTGGAAGGTGCTATCCAGCACATCACGAATCTCAGGTGCAGCTTCCTGCAGGAACTCCTCGTAATCTTCAAGTTTTATCGACATATCAGACTTCTATTGCTTTCTGGATAATGAATGAGCAGTGACACACGACAGGCTTACCTGTAGGTCTAGCATATTCATCAAGCGTTGAATTAGCCAAAGAAAGTTTCAACTGCTGCATTCAATGTGTCGCGCATATCCGGATCATCGGTCAATGGCGTGACCATGGTCATGCTGCAGGCAGCCAGAGGCGCAACACCCTGTACGATCAGCTGTCCAGAGTAAACCAGCAGACGGGTTGAGATGCCTTCATCCAGGCCATGGCCTTTCAGGTTGCGTGCACGATGTGCGATGTGCACCAGCTTCTCAGCAGTAGCTGCATCAACCCCTGACTCTTTCGCGACAATATTAATTTCAATCTTTTCTTCGGGATAATCAAAGTCCATCGCACCAAATCGCTGCTTGGTGGACTGCTTAAGATCTTTCATCAGGCTCTGATAGCCCGGGTTGTATGAAATCACCAACTGGAAATCAGGATGTGCTTCTATCAGCTCGCCTTTCTTATCCAGCGGCAGACTGCGACGATGATCCGTTAACGGGTGGATCACAACAGTAGTATCCTGGCGCGCTTCAACGATTTCGTCGAGATAACAAATTGCACCCATACGGGCTGCAGTGGTCAGTGGGCCATCCTGCCACTTGGTGCCATCTTTATCGAGCAGGAAGCGACCAACCAGGTCAGAAGCCGTCATGTCTTCGTTACAGGCGACAGTGATGAGAGGCTTGCCGAGCTTCCATGCCATATATTCGACAAAACGAGACTTACCACAACCGGTAGGTCCTTTTATCATCATAGGCATGCGCACATCGTACGCAGACTCATACAAGCCTATTTCATCACCGACTGGCTCATAATAGGGTTCATTCGCAATTTTATATTGCTCGGCATCTACAAAGTTTTCAGTAACAGACATAATGTGTCTCTCTCGTTTATATAACTGTTTGTCAAAAATTGTTATTTATACGGTAACCGTGATTACGATATAAATAAAAACTCTAAGCAAAAGTCTACTTTTCGTCGTCGGTCTCTGCTTCCCCTGACCATCCGGCTGCATGGGCTTCTTCGATTGCCTTATTATGAATCCTTTGATGTTTTTCAAACAGCTCCGGCGGTAAATTGCTCACCAGGCAGCCATATTTATCCCATTCGATATTGACTTTGTCCAGCAGGGCATCAACACCGGCAAAATTCCAGCCTTCACAGGTCTCTGATTCTTCAATCAGTCCAAATACCCAGGCATCACGAATGATCTTGCCAATAGTTGTCATGCCGCCATTGACTTCATTCTGAATTCCTACATATTTATCGGGTCTGGGCATTCTTTTCTCAGTTGGCAGATGTGTTTGAAAGGAAACTACTGAGTGTTTAATTAAAAGAGCCCCTGTCGAATAAATCGAACAGGGGCTCCTGAATCTTACACTATGGTCTTACCCTGTCGCTGCTTTATACAGAAATACCACGGTAAACAACCATTGCTGTACCAGCAGACTGTGCGAAGTTGTCAAAACCCAGCAGGCGAACATGGTTTATTGGGTGTGCTTTATGACAAGCTTCAAGTTCAGCCAGGATGATGTCAACGTCGGTTTCGCCGAACAAAGGCAGTTTCCACATGTACCAGAAGTTGCTACGCGTATTATCTGGCTCTGTATGCTCAATTCCCGGGTTCCAGCCTTTATCCACAATGTACTGAATCTGCGCACGTGTAGACTCTTCAC
>JASJFV010000233.1:0-6348 GCA_033791885.1 Gammaproteobacteria bacterium
CAGCGTCAAACCCTCGGGCCAGATCCTCGACATCGGTCCTGGCGGTGACGAAGATGATCGGGATCTCCCCCAGTGCCTCATCCTGTTTGAATCTGAGGCACGTCTCGAAACCATCCATCTCGGGCATCATCACGTCCAACAATACCAGGTCTGGCTGGACGGATGCTGCGATCTCCAGGGCTTTTGCCCCGCTGGTGGCAAAGAAGATCTGGTGATCAAGCGGTGTTAGCATTTCCCGCAACAGGTCGAGGTTAGCCGTTTTGTCATCGACAATCAGGAGTTTTGCCTGCGCTGCTTTGGTATCAATGAGCATGATGTTGGTCCCCTTTTTTTCTGGTATAGTGGTAGTTATGTGGCATGGGTAGCTTAGCAAACTGAAGTCACCGAGAGAAGCGGGCGCAGTCAATCGCCGCTATTTTCTCATTAAATCCTGTATCGCTAGTGTGGGTAGTTTAATATGGTGGCGATATACTCCCTGGGACCGCTAGCGGTTTCTGTATTCATAACTGATCGAATCCAAAGGTTACGGATAGGTAAGATGCACAAGGTTTTCATGTTACTGCTGATCGCAGCAGTGTTGCTGATTATGCTCGTTCTGGATCTGAACCTGCCTGCAGGGGTCATTCATGGCATACCCTATGTGGTACTTATTTCCGTCAGTTACTGGTTGCCCTGGCGGCGTGCGCCGGTGGTGCTGGCCGCTGTGGGTACGCTGCTAATCGTGGTGGGCTACCTCTACTCGACCCAGCGCATCGACACGACGGACTTGTTGCTAAATATCAGTCTTGAAGCAGCTGTATTGTGGGTTACTGCCTACCTGGTGTTGCGTTATCGGGCATCTTCGCGCTCGCTGGAGGATCGTGAACAGCGCCTGCGGGTACTGGTAGGCACTGCAGTAGATGGGGTCATGATCATCGATGCCAACGGCAACGTACAGGAATACAATCCAGCCTGCGAACAGTTGTTCGGATACCGGTCTGACGAGGTTATTGGCCAGAACGTCAAGATGCTGATGCCGCCTCCATATCAGGAGGAACACGATGAATATCTGCATCGTTACCGCGCAACAGGGAACAAACGCATTATCGGCATCGGCCGTGAGGTGGAGGGCAGGCGCAAGGATGGCACGACCTTTCCGATGGAGCTGTCCGTTGGCGAGGCACGCCCTGGTGGGCAGCAGGTCTTTGTTGGCATTATCCGCGACATTACTGCGCGCAAATCCGCGGAGCAGTCGTTGCGGATCGCGAAGGAGCAGGCCGAGAGCGCGAGCCACGCAAAGTCGCAGTTTCTGGCAAACATCTCTCATGAAATCCGCACCCCGATGAATGCAGTACTGGGCTACACCCAGCTGATCGAGAACGATCCGGAATTACCTGAGAATTACCGCCGCCCTCTGAGGGCAATCCACTCGGCGGGCAACCACCTGATCAGTCTCATCGACGATGTCCTTGATCTGTCCAAGATCGAGGCCGGCGCCATGGAACTGGATGCCAGGGATTTTGATCTTGATGACCTGACGGAGGCTGTTTCCGAGATGTTTGCTATACGCTGCGAGCAGAAGGGACTGCTTTGGCAGGCGGACGTACGGATCGGGGAGCGTGCGGTCCATGCCGATGACCGCAAGCTGCGCCAGATACTGATCAACCTGTTGGGCAATTCGGTTAAATTCACCGATCAGGGTCAGGTTGGTCTCATGGTAGAACAGAGTGGCCGGCGCTACACATTCAACGTATCGGACACTGGCCCTGGCATAAACAAAGACGCGCAGCAACGTATTTTCGAACCCTTCCAGCAGGCCGAAGAGGGCGAGGCCAAGGGCGGGACTGGCCTGGGCCTTGCAATCACCAGGCGCCATATCGAACTCATGGGTGGCTCATTGAGCCTGGAGTCGACCCCGGGTGAGGGGAGTTGCTTTCGCTTTGAGCTTGAATTGCCGCCAGCCGAGGGCGACTTGGTACTCAAGAGTGTACAGGAGGGTCGGCTTTGCCGTCTGGCGGAGCCCTACCAGGTCCAGGCCCTTGTGGTCGACGATTTGGAGGACAATCGCGAAGTCCTCAGCGGGCTTCTGGAACGTGCCGGTATCGAGGTGACCATGGCGAGCAATGGCGCCGAGGCGCTGCAGCTGATCGCTCAACAGATTCCAGACATCATCTTCATGGATGTGCGCATGCCTGTAATGGACGGACTCACCGCGGTGCAGCAGCTGCGTGAACGATGGCCCGCCGAGGGGATTGTGTGTGTCGCAATTACGGCATCCGGCCTACTGCGCCAGCGATCCTTTTATCAGGATGCGGGGTTTGACGATTTCATTGGCAAACCTTTTCTGTTTGAGAAGGTTTGCAATTGCATGGTGAGGCACCTGCATGTCGAGTTCGTGTATGAACCCGACACTGTGATGCCGGCATCGGCCAGGCCGTGTGCCGGGGAACCGGGTGCAATCCAGCTACCCGGCAGCATGCGTGAACGCCTGCTTGCCGCCGCGCGGATCAACGCCCTGACGGATATAGAAACCTTGATTGGCGAGCTGAAAGAACTCAGCCCTGATGCGAAATGCCTGGCAGTTGAGCTGGAGAAGTTGCTCTCGCACTATGATATGGACGGTATCCTCGCGCTCATTGAGCAGATCCCTGCCGGAGTGGGATAGCGGGTTATACGTAAAATCAAAACCCGCCCTGATTCGTTAGGTATCAAAGATTCAGAGTACTTGATATCTTCCCAATGATCTTGATGCAGGCTTGCTTTCAAATTTTCTGACTCCATGCCCCCTATTCTAAGTGCAATAAAGGGGTCGGAGTGATTAAAATTAATCACTCCGAACCCTTAAATTAGAGTTTTTGTCGTACACCGACTGGGATGAGTTACCCGAGAGCGTTAATGCCCTATTTGAAGAGGGCGAGAAAGACTGTATTTTTTTCTCGCGCCCATGATTTAATAAACTGGTTACGACTACTCTCGAGAATGATCAGTTTATGTTACACACCTGGGTAGTTGAGGGCGTCTGCGTGGCTTACGATTGCAATGATGGTCGAAGTCCAGGGTAGGCTCGTATAAACACTATCGACAAGTCGAATAATCGTAGAACACGTTATATAACTTCCTCATATGCTAAAAGCACTTAATGAATAAAGCTAAGAAATAAGTAGGTTGCAAGAATCACTGCAACCCACATCACCATGCTGCCAGCAGGATAAGTGCGAGAGAGTAAACCACTGGTTCCCTCGTTTCTTCGAGAAAGAAAAGCCAGGAACTGATCCAGTTTTACGAGAAACATCTGACGTAAAGCAGTGTCTACCTTCGATATAAATGAGAATATACTTTGTAATGCGTTTGGAGCGGCTCGACGATAGATCCAGTCAAAATCCAGATTCGTGGAACGTAATTCAGGGGGATACATACCTCTGAGATTTAACCAGACAAAGGCCAGCGCTGAAAATAATAATAACTGAGTCTGCGCCAACACATGGGTGGCATCGTAAGGATTGTAGCCTGTATCGTAGGGTAACAATGAATACAAAGCTGCAGGATAGATGCCAATCCCAATACATAGACCTGCCGCAATTAACATCGCCAGTAACATGTTGTTGGGTGGATCACTGACCCGGATACCTGAGTCATGTGCGAAGAAAGCAAAATAGGGAATCTTAATTCCTGCATGATGGAAAACACCTGCAGAGGCAAATAACAGCATTAGCCATATCCAGTCATAGCCATTTTCCAGCGCGGCAGCCATCACCATGGATTTGCTCACGAAACCGCTGAATAGAGGGAAAGCTGAAATAGAGGCCGCTCCTACAATGCATAGCAGCGTAGTTTTAGGCATGGTTTTATATAACCCACCGAGGTCAGAGCCGTTTATACGCCCGGTCATATGCAGCACTGCGCCCATTGACATAAACAACAGGCCTTTAAAGATGACATCATTGAACGCATGGGAAACGGCACCATTGATGGCAAGAACTGTGCCAATTCCGATACCGACGACCATAAACCCCACCTGATTAATCAGGCTATAGGCCAACACTCGTCGTAGATCATTTTCAATCACGGCAAAAAAGATAGGAAAACATGTCATCACAGCACCAATATAAACCAAAAGCTCAGTACCAGGATATCCGCGAGCCAATGCATAGACAGCCACTTTGGTGGTAAACGCACTGAGAAAAACGGTGCCCGTGACAGTGGCTTCAGGATAGGCATCGGTGAGCCAGTTGTGAACTAAAGGAAAGGCACATTTAATACCAAAAGAGATAAAAATAAGCCATCCAGCTACACCTTCTAAACCAATGAAACTGAACGCTAAAGTGTCATTTTCTGCCGCATAAAACAACGTGCCGACAAGAAGAATGATGCCGGATAAAACCTGAATAACAAGATAGCGCATACCAGCAGTATAGGAACGCTGGGTTCTGCGCGCCCAGATAAGAAATACCGAAGTAAAGGCCAACAATTCCCAGAAGACAAATAAAGATAATAAATCACCAGCAAAAACGGCTCCGATAGCACTGCCGGCATACATCATTGCTGTCACTTGTTGCAGGGTGTCGCGCACATGTAATGAGTAGATAATGGCAATAAACGCGGCGATGTGAAAGGCATAGCCAAAAATGAGACTCAGTTTGTCAACGCGGTAAGGAATGAGCTGATAATCGAGAAAATCGAACTGAAGATGAATACCGTCTGGTACCATCCATAGATGAAGCCCACTCAGTACAGGGGTTGCCAGCATGATTACATTGCGTATCGATCCACGACTGACCGCAGCGATCACTGCGCTGATAAAGAAGGGAAGAAAAGGAGGTATCTCAAGCATCCACATCGTGGCCACCTGATTCTGCGCTTTGTTTTACATTTGTGTCGGGCTTTTCATCAACGGCTGATTTGTCCTCGTCATAGTAGTTTTCTGGGCGCATGAGAAAAGTACGCATCCATGTGGCGACGAGTACCAGGACAACACAGCCAACAAAACCATAAAGTGGATAGAACCCCCAAAGGTTTTCCCATCTGTGCATGACGTGACGATGAATCACAAAGTCCAGCGCAAGAAGAAGCACACAACTTCCGTAAAGGAGATATAAAATACGTTTTACATTTTTCGGCTTATCAAAAAATGAAATCTTATCAACTGATGGCTTCTCATTTTCCATTAGCTAATTCCCAAGTTGCCATACGGCTTTAGCCAGCTCATATAAAGGTTGTGGATATATAAAAAGGATTACGCAGCCAGCTGTCGTAACGCACAGGGCAATTAATGATGGGAGTGGCGCTTCTTTAATCCCGGCTCCAGACGAGGATAACTTGTCAGCAGAGAAATAGGCGTGATAAGGAATCGGTAATAGATAGGCAATGTTTAGCAAAGAGCTGATGATGAGTATACCCATAAGAATTAACTGCTCGGCTTCTATGGTACCCATTAACAGAAACCATTTACTCCAGGTACCTCCAGTTGGTGGTACACCGATGATACTGAGGCTGGCAATAAAAAAGGCGGCCATGGTGATTGGCATCTGTCGACCAAGGCCACGCATTTCACTTATGTTTGATTTATGTGCGGCAACAAGAATGGCGCCGGCACAGAAAAATAAGGTGATTTTACCGAAAGCGTGCGTGGCCATATGCATCGAACTACCAATAACACCGGATGAAGTGGCCAGTAATGCACCCATAGTGATATAGCCCAGTTGACTCACTGTTGAGTAGGCCAATCTTGCTTTTAAATTGTCTTGTCGCATTGCGACCAGCGAGGCCAGTAGAATAGATGCACCTGCCAGGTAGAGCAAAAATTGTGTACTTGGCAGTTCTGCTAGTAAATCTATGCCAAAGATAAACGTGCATACTTTTAATATGGTAAATACACCGGCTTTTACCACGGCTACGGCATGTAGCAGGGCACTCACGGGTGTAGGTGCGACCATAGCGGCAGGTAGCCAACGATGAAAAGGCATTATAGCGGCCTTGCCTATACCAAAAACAAACAGCAGCAGTATCACACCTGCAACCATCTTATTCACATCAGGGCCAAATACACCACCAGGTTTAAAGTCCAGAGTGCCGGCTACAAACCAGGTGCTGATAATGGCTAACAGGAAAAATACAATTGATGTACTGAGCAATATTCCGAGATAAACTCGTCCACCTTTTTTTGCCTCTTCAGTTCCTGAATGTGTGACCAACGGATAGGTGGAGAGGGTTAACACTTCGTAAAAGATAAACAGAGTGAACAGGTTGTCAGCAAATGCAATCCCCATCACGCTGCTAATGGCGATGGCAAAACAGGCCTAGAATCGCGTTTGATTCTTCTCGTAGTGGATGCTCATATATCCTATGGCCTAATCTGTTGTGATCAGAGAA
>JASJFV010000234.1:0-12819 GCA_033791885.1 Gammaproteobacteria bacterium
TGGTACGGCGTAGTTTCAATAATCGTATTTGTTATTGCCTATTCCCTGGTGATCGGTGAAGAGTTTCTGCACTTGAGGAAATCCAAGCCGGTACTGGTATCCGCCGGTATTATCTGGGCATTGGTCGGTATTGCCTATACGACACATGGCGACACCCATACTGCAGAGACGGCTATACGTCATGCCTTGCTCGAGTACGGTGAATTATTATTGTTCTTGCTCGCTGCGATGACATACATCAATACAATGCAGGAGCGGAATGTGTTTGAGGCCCTGCGTGCTCGATTGTGCAGTGCCGGCTATTCATACAGGACCATCTTCTGGATTACCGGTTTACTGGCTTTTGTGATTTCACCTATTGCTGACAACCTGACCACTTCGTTATTGATGGCCGCTGTCGTGATGTCTGTCGGTGAAGGTAGGCTCAAATTTATTACTCTGGCCTGCATCAATATTGTTGTCGCAGCAAACGCAGGCGGCGCTTTCAGTCCGTTTGGCGATATTACTACCTTGATGGTATGGCAAAAGGGCAATGTTGAGTTCGCCCAGTTCTTTAAACTCTTTGCACCTTCTGTCGTCAACTGGTTGGTCCCAGCGGTATTCATGTCACTGGCCATTGAAAAAGGTAAGCCCGATCCGATCGATGAACATGTCGAAGTGAAATTTGGCGGCTACGTTGTTATCGGTTTGTTTATATTGACGATTATGATGGCTGTTTCAGCACATAATTTCCTTCATCTGCCCCCTGTGCTGGGCATGATGACAGGTCTTGGCCTGTTGCAGTTTTACGGCTATAGAATTCGCCTTCATGAAAGAAAGCATTACACCGACATAGAGGAGCAGGTATTCCATGCGGCGGCTGTTGATACTGACAAAGACTGGCTATCCAAACATTTCAAACTGAAAAAGAAGCCGTTTGATATTTTTATTAGTATGAAGCGGGCTGAATGGGACACACTGATGTTCTTTTATGGTGTCGTACTGTCCGTCGGCGGTCTCGGCACACTGGGTTACCTTGGCATGCTATCTGAAGCCATGTATACCGGTCTGGGTGCAACCTGGGCAAATATCATGGTCGGCATAGCGTCAGCTATAGTTGATAATATTCCGGTGATGTACGCAGTATTAACCATGCAGCCGGAGATGTCTCAGGGACAGTGGCTGCTGGTGACACTGACTGCCGGTGTCGGCGGATCAATGCTTTCGATTGGATCTGCTGCCGGTGTTGCTTTAATGGGGCAGGCGCGTGGGATTTACACATTCTTCGCCCACCTTCGCTGGACCTGGGCCATTGGCCTGGTATATGCAGCGAGCATCTGGGTGCATTTTCTGGTTAATGCCAAGACCTTCTAAATACCTGGCAGGCTCCAGCTTCCACAGCCGTTGTTCTTTCAGCGGCTGTCACTATGTATAGTGGAGGGCCTGGAGGAAGAATGATTGATGGAAATTGACCTGTACGCTGAGCCGCCTACGGCGAAGGAAATCGAAGCAGCACGTAGAGAACTTGAAAATTCACGGCTTTTAATTATACAAAATGAAGCCTACGTGGCTAAGCTGTATCACAGGCTCCTGGTTAAAGGAATAATGATCGCTGCGATACTGGTGATCGCTGTGCTACTGTATTTTATTCTGCCCGGTGAGATGTTTGGTATGGTAAATGGCCGCACAATTCTTTTTGTCGCGGCCATCATTTTTCTGGTGACATCTATGTTATGGGTTGGATGGCGTACCTGGAAAGAGGTTCGAGCTCTTATTCCTGGTAGAGGGCATAGTAAAGTACAAATGCAGGGAATTAAATCCAGGATGCTAGGATTGACTGATAGCGGTGTCAAGCAGCGGCTTAATGTCATTAACTGGAGTAGAGCCGACGGGGTCCTGACGCAATATTTAAAAAAGATTAGCCGACAGCGCCGACATCTAATTTGCCTTGAATACGTGGCGATAATAAAACACATTAAAAAAGTATCCTCAAACAAACACCTGTAGTGTCACATTGAAATCTCTCATACTCTGCTTTTATTTCCTTTTATCGATACTGGCAATGTCCGATGCCAGCGCTCGCCTTCTTGTTGCGGTGACTGTGCCGGCGCAAGCCTGGCTGGTGAAGCAGGTTGCCGGTGAGAAAGTCGAATTACTGACCATGATAGCAGCAGGGCATGTAGCAGAATCAGCACAACCGGGGCCACGCAATTTAACTCGCTTCCAGCAAGCAGATATCCATTTTACTGTTGGCGATCCTTCCTTCTTTTTCGAAACACGTTATATCCAGCCATATCGGGAAAAAGCGCAGACAGACAACTGGATTAGTATGTTTTATATCGCAGGACAAATATCACCTGTGCACGAACTAAAGGGTATTGATCCGCACCTCTGGACCAGCCCTGCAATAATGTCGGCCTCTGCAGCTGTGCTTGAGCAGGCTCTCGCCAGGCTGGACCCCCAGAACGCTGCGTTATACCGAAAAAATCTACTCCAGCTACAGGAAAAAATAACCAGCCTTGGCAGGCAAATAAGAACAGTCGTACATATGCACAGCATCGATACGCTGCCGGTTTATCATCCTGCATGGGGGCATTTTTGTCAGGATTTCGGCCTGCTGCAGTTAGCGGTTGAGGATGAAGGCAAGTCGCCGGGTGCAGGAAGCCTGGCAGCCTTATTGACTAGACTGAAGAAGGATGACATCAAATTTATTATCAGTTCTCCCGGGTCAGACCAGCGAATCGCCGCTATGATTGCAGAACAATTGAACATTAATATGGTGATGATAGATCCGATGGATCCGGACTGGATGCAAATGATGCTCAGCATGAAGGAAGCGCTGGAGAGAAATGACTAAGACAAAAACACCGATTGTATCTGTGCGTGATCTCTCGTTTTCATACGGTTACGAAACGGTGCTGAAGGATATTAGCCTGGATATCTATCCGCAGGATTACCTGGCCATCATCGGTCCGAATGGTGGTGGTAAAACGACCCTGGTGAAGATAATGCTGGGTTTACTTAGGCCTGGTTCTGGCAGTGTGACCTGGTCTGAAAAATCAGGTCAGAGACAGATTGGGTATGTACCGCAGTTTGCCACTTTTGAACGGGGTTTTCCTCTTACAGTACGCGATGTGGTTTTAACGGGGCGGTTGAGCGGGAAGCTCTGGCGGCAAAGGATATCCATCGAAGATAGAGATGTCACGACAGAGATAATTCACAGCCTGGGACTGGCAGCGCTTTCCGAAAAACCGGTTGGAAAGTTATCGGGTGGAGAATTGCAGCGGGTCATGATAGCCAGGGCACTGGCTACCAATCCCAAAATTCTCTTTCTCGATGAACCCAACGCATCAATCGATAGTGACTCGCGTTTTAAGTTGACGGCTATACTGACGGAATTGAATAAAAAAATTCCCATTGTTGTTATAACGCACGACATAACTTCTTTTGCTTCGAATGTCGCACATATAGCCTGCGTGAATCGCACACTGTTCTACCATGGCGATGCAGAACTCGCCAGCGAAAGTCTTGAAGAAGCCTATGGCTGTCCTGTTGAACTCGTTGCTCATGGCGTGCCACACCGGGTATTGCAGGAGCATAGTCACCAGCCACATGATTCTTCGCGTTTACATCACGAAGTAGACAAATGACAGGTCTGTTTTCTGCATTGCAATATGACTTCATGCAAAATGCGCTGCTGGGAAGTCTCCTGGTAGCCATAATGTGTGCGATAACCGGCACATTTATTGTCATAAAAAGACTGGTGTTTCTTAGCGGTGGAATTTCACATGGTGCTTTTGCAGGACTCGGTGCAGCATATTTTCTGGGTATCAACCCGATGCTGGGTGCTATGCTATTTGCTGTACTGTCGGCGGTCGCGATTACCAGGGTGATACTCAGGCAAAGTGTGCCAGCTGATGCAACAATAGGCATCTTCTGGGCTACTGGTATGGCAGCAGGTGTGCTATTTATCTACATCACTCCAGGTTATGCACCCGACCTGATGCCTTATTTGTTTGGTGATATTCTGACCATTAGCAAAGAGCAATTATTCTGGATGACGGTATTCAGTCTGCTCAGTGTGTTGTTCACAGGTTTACTGTTTCGCCAACTGGTGGCAGTGAGTTTTGATGAAGATTTTGCCCGCCTGCGGGGCTTGCCGGTGGGAGCTATTATGATGATGCTGATGATTATGAACAGCGTCGCTATTGTATTGATGATTCAGTCAGTGGGAATAATCCTCGTTATGGCATTGCTAACAATACCCCCGCTGGTTGGTCTTGCGCTAGCAGCAGAAATAAGAACGGTAATGCTCTATGCCTTTCTCAGTGCTGTAGTGATAACTGTAGGCGGCCTCGCACTGTCATTTCTTCTGGATCTCCCGAGTGGCCCTGCTATTGTATTGCTTGGCGTAGTCCTGCTCGCCGTCGTCAAGTTCTCGCGAAGGTTCAGTTTGTCCAGTAATATTTAGAAAGGTTGTTAAATAGCTTTGGATCTATCACGCGCTGACTTACCAGTTTTGGCAGTGTGAAGCGATTAACAACGTACTCAAACCTGGCGCCATATTCACGTTCACCCAGGGGGCAGTCAGGATTACGTCCCAGTGAGATAACTTGACCTTCACCCTGTGGCAATTCGGCCAATAACGAGCTCTTGCAGATGACCAGGTCTTCTGCAGAGGCTATTGGCACCTTACGTACAAAATATGAAGTGAATTTATATCCTAGTAAACCCGCAGCGCTGATTTCAGCAGGGCCATTGTTCATCACCAGGAATTCAAGGTCTTTCCCATTGAAGCTGGTTCTGACAATTTCAAGGTCAGTTTTAATATCTTCTTTATCGCGATTGGTTTCAGGCTGATCGAAGCTGACAAAATTTGGCAATAGCTCAATCTGATCCGTTTTGGCGAGAAGTCTGCCATCCGGTGTGCGGGCCTGCAGGCTATAAATACCAAACACGCTGCCATCATCAGGAACTTGCCAGGAAAACTGGTTAGTCGTAGCCTTTATAGGTTTACTATTCAGTTTCACCACTTTTTTGCTGCTGCTTTCCAGCAGGACTAAATCAAGTTGCAGGCCAGGTGTTTTTTTCAGGTTTTCAGGCCAGGTGATCTTTACTTGCTGCTCACCGCGGTAGGATGCACCGCTGACTGGTGACACCAGCTGCTGACTTTGTGTGGGCTCCCTGCCGGTGATGCGAAAATTTCTTTTTGCGAGAATTTCTGTGTTGTTTTCAGCATTGATGGTCAGCAAATACTCTCCTGCAGCCTGTTGAGAAAGATCAATAGAGTGCTGACCATCATTGCTAGTGACTGAACTGAGGATTTTTCCTTTTGTTCTGCTGTTGTGTACAGTGATTCGAACACGTTTGCCCGAATCGCCACTTGATTCCCAGTTTATCACCAGCTTTCTGTTGCCAGTCAGTTGCTCATCCTGACGAGGGCGATTAATAGTGATAACAGGCGGTTGATTATCTTTAGTCCGGGCAGTTCTGGTTGATGAGGTGGATATCACACGGAATGGGCGAGTATGATTATCCCGTACATCTGTCTCATCGATAACACCCTCTAAATCGACTGTCGCAACATAAAGATTTGATGTCGAAAACTGATTTTCTGGCCACCTGATGCTTAGCGTGATGGTTTCTCCTGGTTTCAGTCCCTTTACGGATTTTCGCATTAGCCAGAGTTTACCCGGACTGCCCTGCAATAACTGAGCCCCCATCTTAAAAGGCTTAGTCGCAACTGTCTGGCTGTTATTGGTGATATAAAATTGTACTTTATCGTCGGGTGTATAGTGCACGCCGGAAATAGTTTCAATGTATATAACAAGGTTGGCCAGTTCTTTTTTGCTCGTGTCGGTTCTGGGCACAGCAGCAGTTTTTTCAGGTTTAACTCTTTTTTCAGCGGGCCGGACTATCAGCGTTTTACTGAGGATATTGTTCCTGTTGGATTTCTCCTCAACCTCACCCTCCGGGTTGATTAATAGTAGAATGTCTTTCTTTCCTTCGCTGGCCGGCAGGAAATCGGTTTCAATATCAGCCGTGGTGCCAGCAGCAATATTCATCGTAATATCGTCGCCATAGGGCTGGCCATTGATAAATATGCGAATCTTGGCATTGTCTGCCTGCACATCACCTGCATTGGAGATTCTACTTGTAATCCTGATTTTTTCACCCATTCGAGGTGAGGCAATATTAAATGTGATTGCCACAGGTTCGAGGTCCGCCATCCCCGGTGCATTGTCTTTAATAGGTGCTTGCGCTTCCTCAGGCGCTTGCTCTCCATCTTCGACTTGCGTTGGCGTTTCAGTCATCCCCCCGGGCAGGGAAAGAATTGCTAACTGTCGTGAGACTTCATCGGTTTTTATTTTCTCTCCTGCGATATCCAGTACTATACGAAACAGAAAGCGCCCTTCAGGGGCATTATTGAATTTGAACACAGACATGGCATTGCCTGAGGGATCAAAGTCTGTAACGGGTTGTGAACCAATTTCATCCTGATCGAGATAATAACGCAGGCGTAGTGTTTTTTTACGCAACGCAGGTTGTGCACTTACTGTAACACTTGCACTGATTTCTTCACCAAAATACGCGACACTGCGGTTGAGGGAAAACTGTTCGATTTTTATCTGTTCTTTTTCTGCAGCATATAGCGCCGGAGCTGTCAGAATAAGCATTGACAACAGGTATGCCTGGGCCGGTATAGTGAGAATCCAGGCGATGTTTGATCGATTAAGGCTGTGCATTTATTACCCAGGTATCATCATGCGAATTGATTATTATACAAAATATGGTTGTTCCCTGTGTGACGAAGGACTGTCAATATTACGCAATTTTCCGGAAATTGAGCTTAACATCGTCGATGTAGAGCAGGATATAGTGAAATACGACCCTTTTTTGTTGCGCATTCCTGTCATTGCCTATGACAGTGGCAAGAAGGAACTTTCATGGCCATTCGACGAGGATGATATCAGGAAGCTAGTTTCAAGTGTTTAGACTATTGAATGAATTTTTAGTACTACGATTTATGATGTTCGTAACAAGTAACATGTAGTCCCTACAGTATCTGCCTGGCAGGGACCTTATCTAATGCCCAGTTCAGTCCACCCCAAAGAAGCACATCCTCGACGCTAGATGTTTGCAGATCATGCGGCGGGCCCTGTCCAAGATCCTGCAGCACCTTGAACAAGGTTCTGGCTGGGTCACCCATGGCAACAGGGCTAGCGCCTGTTTGCTTGGATAATTTTACCCCATTGGCATTTACTGCAACAGGTATATGGCCGTATTGCGGCGGCATAATATCAAGAGTCTGCTGGAGGAATATTTGCGCGGATGTCGATGGCAACAGGTCGGCACCACGGATACTCTGCGTAATTCCCTGGCTCGCGTCATCTACAACCACCGCAAGATGGTAGGCATAGAGCCCGTCTGCCCGACGCACAATAAAATCACCATTGGCGTGAAACAGCCTGCTGGACTGAGAACCCTGGATCAGGTCCTGCCATAATACTTTTCGATCAGGTGCCTTAATTCGTATGGCGTAGTTCTTCCGTCCGGCTATGTGGCCGGTTCGACAATGACCTGCATAGACGTGCTCGCCTCGCGCTTGTATGTCTTTTCTTGAGCAACTGCAGGGATAAACCAGGTTTTTATTCTGTAGCTTCGCAAGTGCCTCCTGATAGATCTCCTGACGCTTGCTCTGGTAGATGATTTGACGATCCCAATACAGTCCAAAGTGTTCCAGCATATGTAATATTTCACTGGCCGCACCGGGCATTTCTCTTGGTGGATCAAGATCTTCGATACGTACCAGCCATGTTCCGTTGTGGGCCTTGATATTCAAATAGCTCGCTACAGCTGCGAGTAGTGATCCATAGTGCAGGGGGCCAGTTGGGGAAGGGGCGAATCGTCCGGTGGGTACGATAGAATGAAGATGGGAAGGCTCCTGGCCCGTCATTTCATCCGGTAAAGATGGTTTATTGCTGATTTCAGCAAGCTGCTCGGCTTTGTATTTGTATAATTCCGGTTCAGCCATTTCAGGATAGGCTTATAATCTTTATTTAGACATTTATATTTTAACTGTTCTTTTGTCATTGATTGCAGGGCAGAAATCAGTTTCTCGTTCTTCTCTTCGTCGTCACGTATCTGCTGACAGTCGGTAACATATGTCCGGATAGTGAAAAGTGCTGCCTGCTGCCCAGGGAATGGCCACAGAACCTGGCGTTCTACGCGTAAAAAAAGAGAAGGGTGGCGCGGATCAAATTGTTTTTTCTTATCAGTACTACTTGACGCCAGGCAGGGCCGGGGATGCTGATTCAGCTCCGCTTCAGGTGTTAGACCCCAGGCAAACCTGAGAAAAGGGCCTTTGTTTACGATCGTGTTAACAATGGTTTCTGCATCGCGCTGGTTGTTCTTCATCCCAGCGACAGGGTCATGAGTTGTCTGGAATGACTGTCCTATTTTTTCTTCTGCCGCCCAGTTGTTAGCCTGACAAAGGTGAACTGCCGCCATCCAGTCACGCCCAAAAGGAGATTGACTGATAATTGCCAGGTCTTCCTGTATCTGACAGGCCAGGGCATCCAGAGAATCATGATAGTCAGGCGATGGGGCGGGGATTTCACGCTCAACCTGGGTCAACCGCAGTTTCTGGTCAAAAACGAGAGTTTCATTGGTTAGTTTGCAATGCAGAGCAATATCATTTTCTGACTGGCTACTGAGTTGAAAAAGACCCGGGTGTTCCAATGTCAATCTTTCAATGATAAATCGTAGTATGCTTATTGAAACATCTGAGGAGAGCATTTGTGTGCGATAGTACTTGGAAAGTCTTTCCTGGCGTGCATCCAGTTTGACCTGTCGGCAGGTCAGAAAGTTTTCATCGATTTGAAATACTTGCTGATCTGCTGTTTCATTTCCGAGATCTGTACCAAAGTCTTTCAGGCCCGGGCCGACGTCGTAAACCCCGGCCTGTAAAGGGAAATAGCTTGCAGCTTCAGGCAATGGCCTGCTTTCTGATGTGCTGCTCACGGTTCCAGCGTACCGGTCAGGCGAATCAGCGCTTCCTGGTATTTTTCCTCTGTGCCCCTGACAACATTATCCGGAATGGCAGGTGCAGGAGCGGATTTATTCCAGTCAGTGTTTTCCAGCCAGTCACGTATATACTGTTTGTCAAAGCTGTCAGGGTTCACACCCGGCTGGTAAGTGTCTACCGGCCAGAAGCGCGATGAATCGGGTGTCAGCGCCTCATCAATGAGATATAGCTGTTCTGACTCATCAACACCAAATTCAAATTTGGTATCAGCGATAATGATGCCGCGTTGTAATGCATAGTCACTGGCATAATGGTAAAGGGCCAGGCTGACATCCCTGATTTGCTTCGCTGCTTGCTGACCAATCTGATCGGTCAGAGCCGTAAAGCTGATGTTCTCGTCATGATCCCCGGCTGCTGCTTTTGTTGATGGTGTAAACAGGGTTTCGGGCAATTTGTCAGCCAGTTGCAGGCCGCAAGGAAGATCAATTCCGCAAACACTTTGCGATTGCTGATATTCTTTCCAGCCGGATCCTACCAGGTAACCGCGCACGATGGCCTCGACCGGGACCACTTTGAGATATTTGACTATCATACTGCGTCCCTGCAACCAGTCTTTTTCTTCATCCGTTACTGTCAGGCTTGAGATATCAGTTGTTATCAGGTGGTTAGGTATGATGTGTCGGGTGTGTTCAAACCAGAATTCTGCGAAGCGGGTTAAAATGCGTCCCTTGCCAGGAATAAGCGTTGGCATGACCACATCAAAGGCGGAAAGCCGGTCGCTGGCGACGAACAGTAGCCTTTCGTTGTCAATTCGGTATATGTCCCTCACTTTGCCACTGGCAATGAATTCAAGGCTGGTGATGTTTTTCGTTTCGGGCGGCATATTAATCGAATTTTAGTGTTCGCTAGATGGTATACCTGTTGTGCGCTACAGTCGATGAATATCAGTCGCTGTTTTCTGCACCGAGATGTTGATGTATGAAATCACGAATAAAATGCATTGGCCGTGCACTGGTGAAATGTGCGACGGCTTCGCCGTTCTGGAACAACATGATTGTTGGAAATCCGCGTACGTTATAGCGACCGGCAAGTTTCATGTTATCTCCTTCATCAACTTCGAGTTTTGCAAGAAGGACACGGCCATTCTCTTCTTCGACAGCCCTGATAAGATTTGGTGCGATTGCATGACAGGGGCCACACCAGTCAGCCCAAAAGTCGACCAGCACGGCAGTAGTATATGAATGCTTGAGCACTTTCTGATTAAAATCAGCCAGGTGGATATCAATAACGTTTGGATGATCTGGTTTGTGTTTCATCATATGAGGTATTCCAGTGAAGTCTTACCTGTGTTTTCAGCAATGTCCTGCTGCTTATACCTGAGTTACGGGATAAACAAGCCTGCCTGCATGTATTGTGTGGCTGACCCGGCCCTTAAGCGGCCAATGACTAAAAGGTGTGTTACGACCTTTACTGAGGAAAGTTGATTCGTCTAACAAATATTCTGCAGCGGGGTCAAAAATGCATATATCTGCCTGGCTCGATACACTCAGGCTGCCTGCATCGATGCCGAGTACTGCAGCAGGTTCCGAACTTACGCTGCTGATTAAAGTGTTCATGTCAATAATGCCTTCATCAACCAGCTTCAAGCCAAGCGGCAGCAGTGTCTCAAGACCTGAGATTCCCGGTTCTGACTCGCTGAAGGCTGCCAGCTTGGCATCTTTCTCGTGTGGCTGATGGTCAGAGCAAATGGCCTGAATGTGGCCCAGTGCGACGGCTTCCCGTAAGTGGTTTTTATCTCTTTCAGACCTTAGAGGGGGCATGACGTGGCAAAGGGTGTTGAAACTACCAACATCGAAATCAGTCAGATGAAGGTGGTGAATTGCTACGTCTGCGGTTACCTTGAGGCCTCTTTCCCGTGCCTGCACAATAAGATCAACCGAGCGTGCACAGGTAATGCGGGCAAAGTGTGCTCTTACACCTGTCTGTTCAATCAGCGCCAGGTCACGTGCGACTATTGCAGTTTCAGCCGCTTCGGGGATTCCTGCTAGCCCCAGTCGGGTACTGATTTCTCCTTCATGCATGCAGCCGTCATCCGTCAGCCAGGGATCGTTGGCATGCAGAATGATCAGCAGGTCAAAACTTGAGGCATATTCCATTGCGCGCCGTATTACCAGGGTGTTGGTAATCGGCATATCTGCATTACTGAATGCGATACAGCCTGCCTGACTTAATGCATGCAGATCAGACAGCATTTCGCCACCAAGTTCAGTTGTCAGTGCGCCTATAGGGAGAACCCGCGTCAAACCGATTTCTTCCCCGCGATGTGTCAGCATATTTGCCATCGCAGGGTTGTCGATAATAGGCCGGGTGTCAGGCGGGCAGCAGCAAGTTGTGATACCACCAGCAGCTGCCGCCGCACATTCGCTTTTCATTGTGGCCTTGTATTCCAGCCCGGGTTCACGCATGCGCACACTGAGGTCAACCAGCCCGGGGCAAACTACCTGATTCTCTGCATCAATGGTTTTATCCACAGAGAAGCCTTCTGGCATCTTACCAATGGCAACAATTTCCCCCTGGCTGATGAACAAGTCCTCAATACTATCGAGGTGATTTTGTGGATCGATGACCCGACCACCTCGAATATGAATATTCATCGTCTCAGCCATTATTATCTCCACCCAGTATCATTGCCATTATGGCCATTCTGATGGCAATGCCATTGGTAACCTGTGGCAGGATCACCGAGCGCGGGCCATCCGCGACCACGGATGAAATTTCGAGTCCACGATTGATAGGGCCGGGGTGCATGATAATGGCATCATCTGCAGCAGCGGCAAGACTCTCTGTAGTCAGACCGTAGAGATTGAAATACTCCTGTTCGCTGGGGAGGTAGGCATGGCGCATGCGTTCCTTCTGCAATCTAAGCATCATGACTACGTCAACACCATCAAGGCCTTGTTGGAGATCAGTATAGGCATGCACTCCAAGACGCTCTATCTGGGCAGGCAGCAGACTATTCGGCGCAATGACTCGGATTTCGTGTATACCGAGTCTGTTAAGTGCATGAATCTGTGACCGTGCAACGCGCGAATGCAGAATGTCACCGACAATCGCGACACGAAGTTCATGGAACGGACCCTTGTACTGCCGGATGGTAAACATATCCAGCATGGCCTGGGTTGGGTGTGCGTGTTGGCCATCACCGGCATTAATGATGTGAACATGCTCGGGAACATGCTGTGCGATAAGTTCAGCTACACCACTTTTTGCATGCCGAATGACAAACAGGTCTGTGTGCATGGCCTCGAGTATATTGACTGTATCCAGCAGTGTTTCACCCTTGCTGGTAGATGATGTGCTCGGGTTCAGGTTGATGACATCTGCTGACAGCCGTTTGGCAGCAATTTCAAAAGTAGTGCGTGTGCGACTACTGTTCTCGAAAAACAGGTTAACGACGGTATGGCCGCGCAGCAGGGGCAGTTTTTTTATTTCACGCTGACCAAATTGAGTAAACTTTTCTGCAGTAGTCAGTATCTGTTCGAGTGTTTCCTTGCGTAAACCATCAATAGAAAGAAAATGGCGCAGATTGCCATTGTCTGTATATTGGAGGTTCTGGCTCACGATTTGCTGTCTCCTATTAACAGCGATAATTTTTCCGGACCGCACAGTTTCACCTGTTGATCAGGTCTCAGATCCAGGGTCATGCCACAAAAATCGGCCTGAATAGGCAATTCATGACCTTTTCGCTCTACCAGTACACAGAGGCGAATTGACGCAGGCCGACCATAATCAAAAATTTCATTCATTGCGGC
>JASJFV010000235.1:0-3362 GCA_033791885.1 Gammaproteobacteria bacterium
GATCCCTTTGCTGGGTATGACTGGATCGAGTGATGCTGCGAGTGCATTTGACTGGATGGCTCTGCTGCAGGCATTAGGCGTCATTTTATTGATCGTTATTGGTGGGCGATTTTTGTTGCGCCCCGTTTTGCGTATGATCGCCGCCACCGGGCTACGTGAAGTTTTTACCGCATTTTCCCTGCTGCTGGTCATTGCCACCTCGTTGCTGGTTAATATGGTCGGTATGTCGATGGCGCTGGGTGCTTTTCTTGCTGGCGTATTGCTTGCCGAATCGGAATACCGCCACGCACTGGAAAGTGATATCGAACCTTTTAAGGGATTGCTGCTGGGATTGTTTTTTGTTGCAGTGGGTATGTCGATTGATTTTGGCATCTTGCTGCGAGATCCGCTGCTGATTATCGGGCTTGCGTTAGGTCTTGTAGTGACGAAGATGTTTATCTTGTTCACCATTGGAAAGATTTATGGTTTGCCGACGAGTCAATTACCTCTTTTTACCCTGGTTTTATCGCAGGGCGGTGAATTTGCCTTTGTACTCTTCGGTGTTGCGAAAACTACTGGAATCTTTCACGCCGAGATTTATGACATATTGATAGTGACTGTTGCACTGTCGATGATAACCACCCCACTGCTGATGGTGCTGCATGACAAGTTGCTACTGCCGCGCCTTGATCGCACACCTGCCGCGCCGATGGATGAAATGGAGGATGAAGGCCACCCGGTTATCATTGCCGGCTTCGGGCGTTTTGGCCAGATTGTTGGTCGCTTGCTGCATGCCAATGGCATTGATGCCACTGTGCTTGAGCATGATCCTAATCATATTGAAACATTGCGGCAATTTGGTTTTAAGGTTTTCTATGGTGATGCCTCCCGCCTTGACCTGCTGCGTGCAGCCGGTGCTGAGCGTGCGAAAGTGCTGGTAGTAGCAATAGATGACAGGGAAGGTGCATTGCGACTGGTCGAATCAGTACGTGAAAACTTTCCAAACCTGCAAATTATCGCGCGCGCGTGGGACGTCGGACACGTTTTCCAGTTGCTCGAAAAAGGTGTGCATGCCTATGAACGCGAAAGCTTTGAAGGGGGCTTACGGCTGGGTGAAGAGGCGTTAAAACAGTTGGGCTTTTCGGCCTGGCGGGCAAAGCAGGCAGCACACCAGTTCCGTACCCACAACGAAGAAACTGTCGACGAACTGTATCAGCATTATCATGAAGACTTCGCCGTGCGCGTAAGGATCTCTACAGATGCGCGTGAAAGACTGCGTGAGACTATGCAGTCGGATGAAGACCACCTTGCGCAACAGACCGATTATGATTGGCGGCAGGCCTCCATTGATGTTTCAACCTCCAGCCCTGATAAGTCTGATTAGAAAAAGAGCTTAGCACTAATGTTTAACAGGAGATCTTGCTATTGCCGACTCCATTAATCTATTTTGTGTTTATATGTTTTTTTTATGATCAAGAAAAATAGAAGGAAAATTTTTTTAAGATTTACCCGTTACGTTTTTTACGGAGAGGCCTGGGAATAAGAATCAAAGAATTATACAACCTGGAATCTGACATGCGCCCGAATCCAGGTTCTAGCTGCTTGCTTTTAACGACGTGTCGCTATTACATCCAGGTATTCACCACCAGTGATGGTCAAAACGCCATTGGTTATTTCGCTGTTGTCTCGGTATATGTCAAACAGGTTATCGTACAGCTGCTTTTCCTGTTTCTCAGTTGCCATTTCAAAGGCGCGTTTGACCGGGCCAAACTGCTCACGAAACAGGTTGATCAGTTCATGTTCATCAAAAGGATAGTGCCATTGCGGATAGGTCATTCGGCTCAACTTTATATCGCTAAATTTTTCACTTAAGCGCTCTGTGACAGTATCTTCATCACCCCATAAAACAGGAGGAATAAAACCGGGTGGAGGGGAAGCTATTTCAGCAACAGCTTTAAACATCTGTCCCGGCATGCTCGTTGCTGTCCAGTTCGCCATGCATAATTTACCTCCTGGCTTGATAACACGTGAAAACTCACTTGCTACCTGATCTGGCTGTGGTGCAAACATTGCACCTATCATGGTGATAGCAGCGTCAAAGCTATTGCTTTCATAGGGTAAGTTCTCTGCATCACCGACATCGAACTGCGTGTCCAGGTTTGCTTTTTGCGCCATTTCACGTGCATGGTTAATCAGGTTTTCCGCGATATCGATACCTGTGACTTTCAGCCCCATTTTGGATGCAGGGATTGCTGTTTGCCCGGAGCCACAACCGATATCCAGTAATGTCTTTGCACCCGAAAAATCCCATCCATGGAGCATCTCAAGGGCTCCGTCGTGCATATAGGTGGCAAAATCTGCATAGTTGCCGTCTTCCCAGGTCGCCTTGTGTTTTGCCTTTATTGCGTCAATGCCTGTCTGTTGTGTGACTGCTGTGTTTTGGATTGTCATGTTATTTCTCCTTCGTGGTGTTTTTATGTGTGTGCAATGAGTTTGATCCAAGATGAAGCTCTGAACTAGTACAACGTTTGTACTGGAGGAATACATGTTCCTGGAACGCGTTTCTAAAATAGAACATATAAAACAGTACCTTATCTATTCTGTCAGCAAGTGGCTTTATCCATGCCAGGTATTACTGACGGCTATTCAGGTACAAAATCTGTACTAGCCAGAACTGATTTTTTTCCGTAGTCTTGATAAAACACCACAAGAGGTAGCTCACATGCGCGGTTATGGTCAATTTTGTCCAATTGCCAAGGCATCGGAAGTACTTGGTGAACGCTGGACTCATCTTGTTATCCGGGAAATTGGCATCGGTACCGAGTCCTTTAACGACATCCGCAAAGGTGTGCCGCTGATGTCGCCGTCATTATTGTCAACGCGACTGAAATCTCTGGAAAGAGCCGGTGTTATTCACCGTGATTCAGAACAGGGCCACGTACGCTATCGGCTGAGCAAGGCAGGCGAAGAGCTTATGCCTATTATTTTGCAGATGGGTGCATGGGGCCACCGTTGGGTGCGCAGTGATTTATCCAGCGATGATCTGGATCCGAGTCTATTGATCTGGGATATGCATCGAGGAATACATACCGAATATTTCACCGCGGACTGCACTGTACTGAAAATAGAACTCACCGACATGGACCCCAAAAAAAGATTCTGGTGGCTGGTAGTACGTGACAACGACGTTGATGTTTGTGTAAAAGACCCCGGCTATGAAGTTGACCTTCTGATTGCAGCAGATTTACGAACACTGACTGCCGTATGGATGGGAGATACCACCATAATGAATGCCCTGCGTGAAAAACTGGTTAGTGTCACCGGAGCGACGGCATTAAGAAAAAATATTGCTGCCTGGTTAGGGGCGAATTACACAAACATCA
>JASJFV010000236.1:0-6531 GCA_033791885.1 Gammaproteobacteria bacterium
ATGCAGGTGAACTCATCCTCTGCATAGCTTGAAAGTAATATGTGACAGGCCACAATTTTCAATATTTTTAAAAACGTGCTCTCTCTCTTGGTATATTATTCATATACCCACCCCCCTGAAACAGGACATGCCTATGACAAATAACGATATCTTGCGCCGTATTCGTTATACCTTCGATTTTGACGATTCGAAAATGATTACTGTCTTTGGCCTGGCAGATCACCAGGTATCGAGGGAGCAGATCAGTGACTGGTTAAAGAAGGATGACGACCCTGCGTATCAGGCATGCAGCGATACTCAGCTGGCAATTTTCCTCAATGGTTTGATTAACGATATGCGTGGCAGAAAAGAAGGGGCTCAAGCAGAGCCTGAGAAACGATTAACCAACAATATCATTCTCAAGAAATTAAAAATTGCATTAAACCTGCAAGCCGAAGACGTATTAGAAATATTACAGCTGGCGGGTTTCCAGTTGAGCAAACACGAATTAAGTGCGTTTTTCCGCAAGCCGGGTCATAAACACTACCGTGAATGCAAGGATCAGATTTTGCGTAATTTCCTGCAAGGTATGCAGCTTAAATATCGTCAAAAAAAGAATACAAAATCAGCCTTCGTATGGAAGCAACCTTCCTGACTCAATAACATTACAAATGAGCTGCTTATAATTTGAGGCCTGTTAAATCCAGCACTTTTCAGGCTGTGCCAGTTTTTATCTTATCTACGCTACGGTTAAATTACTTCAAATCAATATGGGTGCTTTATATGCAACTTAGAGAGATCGACAAAACCCGATATAGAAAGCATCTTAGGCTGGTATTTGCCGGCATGGCGGCTGTTCTCATCATCATTGCAATTAGTACCTCGGCACTGCTGATTAATCTTTTCAGCACCCCCGAAGCTTCACATTTCATGCATAACCTGGCAGGTGTTGTCATTGCCGCTTTTTTTGTAGGTTTTGTACTGACTAAATTGCGCCAGCATCCTTTTATGTTTGAGGTGGTATATGTGTGGGATTTAAAGCAGCAGTTAAATCGCATATCTCGAAAGCAACGCAAAATCGAAGCGGCCGCTGATGAGGGTAATCACGATGCAATGATTATCATGAATTATCTCTATCGTGGATCAAAACAGCTTTACTTACTGGATGACAATACCATTACGATGGAAGACCTGGCTGTCAAGATAGAGGTTCTCGGTAGCCGTATGGAAGCTGCAGGACTGAGTTTATCAACGGACTTATATGATCCGTCTATGTTAGATAAATTTTAGAGAATAAAAGAAGCAGCACCCTGCCCCTTTTATTTTGTTTTATATTGTATGAGGGTGTTAGTTTGCTTTCTTGTATTTGCCCTGTTCCAGCTGCTGACTGCGCAGGTAATCTTCATAAGTACCGCGAAAATCGACAATACCTGTTGGTGTAAGCTCGAGAACACGCGTCGCTAATGAGGACACAAATTCACGGTCATGGCTGACAAAGATTAATGTGCCGTTATAATTTTCCAGGGCCAGGTTCAATGCTTCAATGGATTCCATATCCAGGTGGTTCGTGGGTTCGTCCATTAACATGAAATTTGGCCGTTGCAGCATTAACTTGCCAAACAACATGCGACCCTGCTCACCACCGGAAATGACCTTGACTGATTTTTCAATGTCGTCCTGGGAGAATAACAAGCGTCCCAGGGTGCCACGAATAACCTGTTCATCATCACCTTTTTTAGCCCATTGCCCCATCCAGTCAAGCAGTGACATGCCCTGTTCGAAGTCAGACGCGTGATCCTGTGCATAATAACCAATCTGTGCATTTTCAGACCACTTCACGTTGCCAGCGGATGGCGCTAACTCGCCGACCAGGCATTTCAACAAGGTCGATTTACCAATACCGTTAGGCCCGATCACCGCAATTCGTTCGCCCACTTCTACCATCAGGCTGAGGTCAGTAAATAAATCTTCATCAAAATCTTTAGCCAGGCCTTCTAATTCAAGTGCCAGACGGTGCAGCTTTATTTTCTGATCAAAACGAATGTAAGGAGTTTGACGGCTGGATGGCTTTACTTCTTCCAGCTTGATTTTGTCTATTTGCTTGACACGGGATGTTGCCTGTTTTGATTTCGAGGCGTTTGCAGAGAACCGACTGACAAAAGACTTTAGCTCAGCAATCTGTTCTTTTTTCCTCGCATTATTGGCCAGTAAACGTTCGTTCGCCTGCGTTGAAGCTGTCATGTATTCATCATATGAACCCGGGTAAACGCGTAATTCACCGTAATCCAGGTCAGCCATGTGGGTACAGACGCTGTTCAGGAAATGGCGGTCATGTGAAATGATGATCATCGTGCACTTGCGTTCATTTAACACATCTTCCAACCAACGAATCGCATTTATGTCGAGGTTATTGGTGGGCTCATCCAGTAGCATAATATCGGGCTCAGAGAACAATGCCTGTGCCAGCAATACGCGCAATTTCCAGCCAGGTGCCACTTCGCTCATGGGGCCGTTGTGTTGTTCTATCGGTATACCCACGCCCAAAAGCAAATCACCAGCGCGAGCCTCGGCAGTGTAACCATCCATCTCAGCGAATTCAGCTTCCAGTTCGGCGACCCGCATACCGTCTTCTTCGGACATATCAGGGTTGGCGTAAATCGAATCACGCTCTGATTTAACAGCCCACAGCTCCTCATGCCCCATGATCACAGTGTTAACCACGCTGAATTCTTCGTAAGCAAACTGGTCTTGCTGCAACTTACCGATACGCTCGTGGGGATCCTTTGAGACGTTGCCTGCAGTAGGTTCCAGATCACCGCCTAAAATTTTCATGAAGGTTGATTTACCACAGCCATTGGCTCCGATAAGACCATAGCGATTACCATCGCCAAACTTAACAGAGACATCTTCAAACAGCGGTTTGGCACTAAATTGAATGGTGATATTTGCGGTTGCTAACATTGTATATTTCGAATCGGTTTAGTTGGTTGTTAATGCAAAGGAAATCTTTTTAAGTTCATCGTTGCGAGGAGTTTATGACGCAGCAATCTCTAACACATTGATGACAAATTATAGAGATTGCCACGCTTCACTCACAATGACGGCCCCCCCGGGTAAACAGAAGAACCTTTAAGATTTAACAGGGAATGTTTATTACTAAGCAGCCCGTTGTGAACGATTACCTGATCGGCCCTGGTTGTTCGAACGCCCCTTGAAAGCTGGACGTTTGTTTTTCCAGGCAGATGAGCCTTTATTACCGGCAGGTTTACGGTTTCCGCCTCTTGGCTGCTGCCTGTTGCGGCCATTGACAATGGGCTCCGCCCTGATCGAAGGATCAACTTCAAAACCATCGATCACGACTTTTGGTATATCGCGTTTGATGAGTCGCTCGATATCTTTAAGCAACTTCAATTCATCAACACATACCAGTGACATCGCCTCACCTTCATTGCCTGCACGACCGGTGCGGCCGATGCGGTGAATATAATCTTCTGAAATGTTAGGTAATTCAAAGTTCACCACGTGCGGCAGCTGGTCAATGTCCAGCCCGCGTGCAGCAATATCAGTGGCAACCAGTACACGCACCTTGCCTGCTTTGAAATTTGCCAGTGCCTTGGTGCGTGCGCCCTGGCTCTTGTTGCCATGGATGGCAGCTGCGCTGATTCCACCTTTACCCAGTTGTTCGGTCAGGCGGTTGGCACCGTGCTTGGTACGAGTGAATACCAGCACCTGTTTCCAGTTATTCGAACTAATCAGGAAAGAAAGCAGTGCTGGTTTACGGCTTTTATCTACCGGGTGAACGACCTGGGTGACAGTTTCTGATGCTGTATTACGTTGGGCTACTTCAACCAGGACAGGTGATTTGAGTAGTCCATCTGCCAGTCGCTTAATATCATTTGAGAAAGTAGCAGAGAAGAGCAATGTCTGTTTCTGCTTAGGTATCAGTGCCAGAACTTTTCGGATGTCGTGGATAAAACCCATGTCGAGCATACGATCGGCTTCGTCAAGCACCAGGATATCTATCTTTGAAAGGTCGACCGATCTCTGGCCAACGTGATCCAGCAGCCGCCCCGGGGTAGCGACCAGAATATCGACACCTCTAATGAGTTTCTGCTTTTGCGGGTTAATGCTCACGCCACCAAAAACGACGGTAGATTTCAATGGCAGGTGCCTGCCATAAGTATCCACGCTTTCGGCCACCTGTGCAGCCAGTTCCCGGGTAGGGGTAAGCACCAGGGCACGCAATGGTCGGCGGCCTTTTACAGGCTTCGCCGTCGACATTAATCGTTGCAGCAGAGGCAGAGTGAAACCGGCGGTTTTACCCGTACCAGTCTGTGCGCCGCCCATGATGTCGCGTCCTTCGAGGACGAGAGGAATAGCCTGCTTCTGTATTGGTGTAGGGTCGCTATAGCCTTGTTCGGATACAGCACGGAGTAATTCAGCCCTTAGGCCGAGGGATTCAAATGACATATTATTTTGTTCTCTAGGGATCGGCCTGCGCAATACTTATCGTATGGTCGGTCCAGACAGAAACTGTGTGTTTGTTTCGAGGTGAATCGGGAAGGATTACCGCTTTAGAAGGTGCAGACCGAAGTGCACCAGGAATTGGGGCGCGACTATACGCTAATTTACTCTATAAGTTAATTCTTATTTTATTTATCAAGGTATCAATGGTATCAAGGGGTCAGAGTACTTGAAATCTTCTTCTCATGAAAATCCCTGCCTTTTCGATCGCCTCCATGATCAAACCTGGCTACTCTGCATTTAAGCAATCTGGCAATTTCCTGCATAAACATCTCATTGCCAATGATTGTTCCTGTCTGCGTTGCATCTCTAATAATGTTCAACTTGTCTTCTTCTGTATGACAGGAAAACAGTTGCTTGTACATCTTCTGCCTCACCTTAATGTCAGCGCCTAATTCAATATACTTTTCATGTGGTGTCAATAGATCATCATGATGACCCATGGCATGACTACGATAGCTTGACCATTGATAGGCACCTGGCCCAACCACTATATTGGCTCGCACAGGATTAAGTTCAATATAACGATAGCAAGTCAGCAAATATCGATCAGAATCGACCAACGCAGACTTGAATCGACCCGCCAAGAGGGTGCCAGTGCGATCATAGGAGTCATTAATGTAGTGGACACACTTCCGACCAGGTGCTTGCATGCAACGTGAACCACTTTCACTTGTTTAAGGTGTCATAAGAAGGTGTATTGGTTTGTCATAAGGACATATGCATGCACTACGCAACCGTATCGAAGTGAAACTTCTGTTAGTGTATTAGGGTAGCAGTGACAGTCCTCTTCCACGAAGAAGACAGGTAACCGATTGTTACCACGCTGGATAATGTGAAGTGGTTGACCCGGTACCACAATCCTTGGCAATCTTGCCATCTCACGCTCCGTGTAAGATGTAAAAAATATTGATTCTTTCTCTATAACATAGGTCGGTGAGCTTTCAAGTACTCTGATAATCCTCTAGCCAGCCTCCTCACAGCCAGTTGTTACACTGGCTCTATACACACGAAGAGGAGGTTGACATGTCACATTATTGTGGAATTGATTTACATTCAAACAATCACGTTTTGGTTGTGATCGACGAAGAGGACAAGCGCTTGTATGAGAAACGGTTAGATAACGACTTATCGCTAACACTCAAGGCGTTATCCCCTTACTGGGAAACCTTGCACGGCATCGCAGTGGAATCCACCTTCAATTGGTACTGGTTGGTCGATGGACTACAAGAACACGGATATGATCTACAGTTGGTCAACACCGCTGCAGTCACGCAATACGATGGCTTGAAATACAGCGATGACCATCATGACGCCTTCCATCTCGCACACCTCATGCGGCTTGGTATTTTACCAACGGGGTACATCTATCCAAAAGAACAACGAGCGATCAGAGACCTACTCCGACGAAGACTGTTACTGGTCAGAATGGCCAGTGCTCAACTGATCAGTGTGCAAAGCCAGATATGGCGTTCAACGGGGGTCCGGATCAAATCTGCAGAACTGCGCAAGCTTGAGTTTTCTCCTCCACTGGTGGATAGCTACACGCTTCAGGCGGTACAGGGGGGATTAGCGGTCTATCAGGTCATTCAACGAGAAATCAATGCATTCGAGAAAACCGCTTACCAGGCAGTGAAGCTAACAGAAGACTTTAAAATACTGCAAACGATCACCGGTATTGGAAAAATACTCGGGCTGACCATCATGCTTGAAACCGGCACTATCGATCGCTTTGCCGGTGCGGGTAACTTTGCTTCGTACTGTCGTTGTGTTGACAGTAAGCGCACTAGCAATGGCAAAAACAAAGGCAAAGGCAATGCCAAAGCCGGCAACAAATATCTCTCCTGGGCCTTCTCTGAGGCGGCTCATTTTGCGGTACGATTTGAGCCATTAGCACAACGTTTTTATGCGCGAAAAAAGGCCAAAACGAATGGCATTATCGCCATCCGGGCCGTCGCCCGGAAGCTGGCAAGAGCAAGCTGGATGATGCTCAGGCATCAGGTGCCCTATGATGCCAGGCGGATGTTT
>JASJFV010000237.1:0-3146 GCA_033791885.1 Gammaproteobacteria bacterium
ACCAGCCTTGAACAGCTTCGCACTTTACCGCTCAGCCTGGCCGACGGCAGCATTATCTATCTCCACGAGGTGGCAGAGGTTACAGATGCCCACGAAGATGAACGTATCCGCGTACGCGCCAACATGATACCCGGGGTTAAATTATCTATACAGAAACAGCCCTCCGCCAACACCATAAGTGTTGTCGATGTTGTACAGCAGCGCCTGGACTGGCTGCAGGAGCAGAACCTGCTGCCGCCTGACATCCAGCTGACCACAGTATCAGACCAGTCGATTTATATCCGCCAGGCGGTAAAGAACTCGGCCTCAGCAGCAATTAGCGGCGCCATGCTCGCGATGATCGTGGTATACCTTTTTCTCGGTAACCTGCGGCGCACATTGATCATCGGCAGTGCCATCCCCATCGCCATTATGGTGACGTTTATTTTTATGTCCCTGGGCGGCCTGACGCTGAACATCATGACCCTTGGCGGCCTTGCCCTCGGTGTTGGCATGCTGGTGGATAACACCATCGTCATGCTGGAAAACATCTACCGCCACCAGAAGGAAGGTGAGTCGCCAGAAGATGCCGGTATTCATGCGGCTACCGAGGTTAACAGCGCCATCGTTGCGGCCACCAGCACCAACCTCTCTGCAGTGCTGCCCTTTCTTTTCATCGGAGGCCTTACCGGTTTGCTGTTTCGCGAACTGATTTTCACTATCTCCGCAGCAATACTTGCATCCATGGTCATTGCGCTGACACTGGTACCGGCACTGGCAGCCAAGGTTAAAGCAACACGGCCTTCAGCTACTCGCCAGCTAATGGATAAAGGCATGCGCTGGCTGCAGGAAAAGTATGCACGGCTGCTGCAGCTTGTACTTCGTTTCGCATGGGTTGTCGCACTGCTGTTTATTGCCGGCCTTGTCTATACCATACCGACATTTTTCAGTGGCCAGCAGATTTTTCTTCCCAAAATGGACGATGGCCGAATTACCATTCGTCTGTCTGCCGATCCGGGTATTAGCCTGACAAATATGGATGTGAGTGCACGGCTGGTTGAAGAAATGCTAATGGCAAAACCCGAGGTCGAATCAGTCTTCACTCTTGCCGGCGGTTTCATCTTCGGTCGCAGTGAACGTGAAACGTCCAACCGCACGACCATCATTGCACAGCTGATACCATTGGGTCAGCGCAATATCAGCAGCGCAGACTGGATAAAGAAAATGAAAAAAGAGGTAGCGGGCAAACAACTTGCTGGCCTCAAAGTGCGTATTTCTCAGCGGGGCATTCGCGGCATTCGCACCAGCCAGGGCGATGATGATGTCAGCCTGCGTATTCAGGGACCAGCGTTAGCAGAACTGGAAGAGCTGGCTGACAAGGTCGTCACTCAGCTCAGCACCGTTGCAGGACTAAGCAATGTCTCTCATTCTTCTGAAGATGATAACCTTGAGCTTTCCATCCAGATTGATCGTGAACGCGCCAGGACGCTTGGTCTAGATATCAAGGACATCAGTCAATCGATACAGATAGCCCTCGAAGGCCTGATTATCAGTGACTACATTGAAGGCGACCGATCCTTTGACGTTCGTCTACAACTGCCTCGCCGTGAAACCGCAGACCTGCAGGAACTGGAATCAGTGTTGCTGTTCCCGGGTAATGGCCAACGACAGCCGGTTTACCTCGGTAATGTCGCACGTGCAGAACTGGTGCAGTCTCCGGCCAGCATAATGCGTGACAACCAGATGCGTATCATCGAAGTCAGCGCCAGCATAGATGAAGGTACAACCCTGGGTGCAGTCATGAACAGTATCGACACGGAACTGGCAAGTATTGATATGCCACAGGGCTATAACCTATATGATGCTGGCGTTAGTAAAACGCTACAGGAAGGCAGAAACACGACGATGCTGCTGCTGGGACTGGCACTGTTCCTCGTTTTCGTTGTCATGGCGGTTCAATATGAGTCATTGCGTAACCCGATGATAATCATGCTCAGCGTCCCTTTTGCTGCAATCGGCGTCGCCATCGGCATCAAGGTCACGGGCCTGGCTCTGTCAGTACCGGTGTGGCTGGGACTGATCATGCTGGCGGGTATTGTCGTCAATAACGCCATCATCCTGGTTGAATATATCGAGATCCTGCGTGATCAAGGCACTGAGAAAAAGCAGGCGCTGGTTGATGCAGCAAAAACACGTTTACGGCCGATACTGATGACCACCCTGACCACCGTGGTAGGCATGTTGCCGCTGGCAATCGGTATTGGTGAAGGTGCTGAGATGCTACAGCCTTTAGCCATCAGCATAGTCTCTGGCCTGCTCTTCTCGATGTTCGTGACACTGCTACTGGTACCCATTATTTACAACCTGTTCCATCATGGTGATACTTTGCCTGTACTGGCGCAGGGAGACCGTGATCTGCGAGCTACTGACATCGATCAATGATAGGGCAATCTCATTACTGATTTAACACTGTAACAAGACTATGAAAAAAGGAGTTTGAACATGCGCAATAATTCACAGGCATCCGTCGTCGCACTTGACAGTATCCCGAAAAAGGCCGTTGAGGCTGGCAAAGCGACATCAATGCAGGTATTGATAAGCGCCGAGACGGCACCAAACTTTGCCATGCGCTGCTTTACCATTGAAAGAGGCGGCAGTATGCCTGAACATACCAACACGGTGGAACATGAACAGTATGTTCTCAGCGGCAGAGCAACTGTTAGCATTGCTGGCAAAATCTACCAGGTCAAGCAGGGTGACGTGGTATTTATCCCTGCCGGCAAACCGCACTGGTATCGAACTGTAGGGGCTGAAGCCTTCCGTTTTCTTTGCCTGGTTCCGAATAAGCGGGATGATATAAAGCTGACCGAACGTGGCTAGACGCTACTTGGCGAAAACAGCCGGCGATAAAGACTTATCTTTCCTGTCACCCAGTTGCATTTAAATTTATCTAACTGTCGTTGTCCTGCCCAGTTTAATACCTGATTATTTATTGTGGCCGCTTATCTGTGCATGCAGGGGCTTTGTCTGCTCGAACTTATCGATTTGTTCAGCACTGGCGCTGGTCTGGTACTTTGATTTCCATTCACTGTAAGGCATGCCGTAAACCGCCTCGCAGGCTGTTTCATAATCCATCTCCACGCCCTCGTCTACAGCTGCCTGCAAGT